>JASLCP010000066.1 GCA_030151825.1 Candidatus Saccharimonadales bacterium | reverse complement strand
GAAGAGGACTTGAACCTCCACGAGCGCAATGCTCACTAGCCCCTCAAGCTAGCGCGTCTACCAATTCCGCCACCACCGCATGGGGTAAAAAGACGTTGTGCATGAAGGATAACTGCGGAATAGAGAGTGACGCGCTCGCGCGGCTACTCATAATTTGCGTTCACGCAGCCGCCACCAGACAGGTGTACGGTAAATCCCATGACTACGAACTACTTTGATTGGTAAGGTGTAACTTTGTTACCGGTTAATTGTACGCGAGATAAGGGGAAAAAGCAAGCTGGGTTATTGCAAAACAGCATGTAATCTGATAAAGTCAAGGTAAAGGAAGCCCATGAATTTTGGGCATATTTTCATGAAAGACCCAAAATTTATTCGCAATATTGCAATTATCGCGCACGTTGACCATGGTAAAACGACGATGGTGGACGGGTTGCTGAAACAATCAAATACCTTCCGTGCTAATCAGGCCGAGATGGAACAAAGTTTGATCATGGACAGTGGTGATCAAGAGCACGAGCGCGGTATTACTATCACCGCCAAGCAGACGTCAATTTATCACGACGACTACAAAATTAATATTATCGACACTCCGGGGCACGCTGATTTTAGTGGCGAGGTCGAGCGAACGCTCAACATGGCTGACGGTGTATTGTTGATTGTTGATGCGCAAGAAGGCCCGATGCCGCAGACTAAATTTGTGCTGTCAAAGGCGCTTGAGCTAGGTCTCAAGCCAGTTGTTGTGATTAACAAAATCGACAAACCATCACGCCGCATTGCTGAGGTTGAGGATGAAGTGTCTGACCTTTTTCTCGAATTGGCGATTGACGATAGCCAGCTGCATTATCCGGTGTATTATGCGATTGGCCGTGAGGGTAAAGCGTGGAATACGTTACCAGATAATCCAGCCGAGCATGCTGATTTGACACCGATTTTTGATGCTATCATCAATGATATTCCTGCGCCAACAGTTGACCTTAATGGTGCGATGCAACTTCTCGTCACCTCTTTGCAGTACGATTCATTCCTTGGTAAATATGCCATCGGTCGTGTGTCACGAGGCAGTGTGAAGAAAGGTATGTCAGTCGCGCTTATTAAACGTGATGGAGAACAAATCAGCGGACGAATTGATAAGGTATTTGGCTATCGTGGTCTGGCGCGCGAAGAAGTCGACAGCGCGATTGCCGGTGATATCGTTGCCCTGACTGGTATCGCTGACGCACATATTGGCGAAACGATTGCCGACAAAGAAAGTCCAGAGGCGTTGCCGGTAATTGACATCGAGGCGCCAACACTCAGTATGTATCTTGGTCCAAACACCAGCCCGATGAAGGGCAAGGAAGGTGAATTTAATACTGGCCGTCAAATTGGTGACCGGCTTAAGCAAGAGCTTGAAACGAATGTGTCACTGCGTGTTGAAGAAAATGGCATTGGCTTTACGGTGTCTGGGCGTGGCGAACTGCACCTCAGCGTGTTGATTGAGACCATGCGACGTGAAGGCTACGAATTCGAAGTTGGCCGTCCGCAAGTAGTGACAATCGAAGAAGAAGGTGTCACGAAAGAACCGGTCGAAGAATTGATGATCGAAGTTGGCCAAGAATTTGTTGGTGCAGTCAGCCAAGAACTTGGTGCGCGTCGTGCTGAAATGCGCGGTCAAGAGCCGACAGGTAGTGGCTCGACTCGTTTGACCTATATTTTGCCGACTCGCGCTTTGATTGGCCTGCGTAATCTATTGCTGACCGCTACCAAGGGAACGGTCATTATGAACAGTCTGCCGCACGGCTATCAGCCGCTCGGTCCAAAGCTGACCCAGACACGCAACGGTGTATTGATTGCGTTTGAGGCTGGCACGACAACACCGTATGCGTTGCAGACTGCTGAAGCTCGTGGGGAATTGTATGTCGGTGCTGGCACAACCGTGTATGCTGGTATGATTGTTGGATTGAACCGACGCTCAGAAGACATGGAGATCAACGTCTGCAAAGCAAAGCACCTGACAAACATGCGCTCGAGTAGTAGCGATGGTGTCGTTCAGCTGACGCCATTTACCGACCTAAGCCTAGAACAGTGTATCGACTTTATCGAAGACGATGAGTTGCTCGAGGTCACACCAAAATCATTGCGACTCCGCAAACGCTATCTTGACGCCAACGAGCGCAAACGTGCCAGCAAGAATTAGTCCCAAAAAAAGCGTTGCACCAGATAAGCATAGCCACTATACTTGGTGTAGTAATGGCACGCAAAATACGTCTACAACTTCCGAATGATCGGGTAAAAACCGCGCTCGTCACCACGACGGGAACGTTACTACGTGCGCGCAAAAGTCCTGACGAGGCGCTCGGTGATTTATTTGCTGATGTTCAAGAAAAGCGTGTCTATACTGATGGTAAAACATTCGTTGATTTGATTCCACGCAAGCGTTCACAGCAAATAAAAAAAGAATATTTGCTTGCCAAGCAAGATCCGCAATTCGATTTACGTGATTTTGTTAGTCGTCATTTTTACGAGTTTGAACATGCACCGGCAACCTATCGTAGCGATCCAAACAAAACGATTCATGAACATATCACCGAACTATGGCAGGTGCTTGAGCGTCGTAATCGCAAAGATCGCGGGTCATTGATTGCGTTGCCGTACAAATATATCGTGCCGGGTGGTCGGTTTAGCGAGCAGTTTTATTGGGATAGTTATTTTATTATGTTGGGTCTCGCGGCCGATAATCGTTGGGGTATGATTGAAAACATGATGAAAAATTATGCCTACATGATTCGCAAATTTGGCTTTATCCCCACGGCTAATCGTACATATTTCCTTAGTCGATCGCAGCCGCCGTTTTTTAGTCACATGATACAACTATTAGCACGGCATAACGGTCGCCGCCGCACCTACATGGAATATTTACCATACTTGCTTAGTGAGTACCGGTTTTGGATCAAGGGCCGCAAGCGATTGGGCGGTTATGCTGATGCGCGTGCTTTTGCGCGCGTCGTCGAAATGCCAAATGGTGTTGTGCTGAATCGCTATTTTGATAACAAAACAACACCACGCCCCGAATCGCGTCGCGAGGATATCAAAACAGCCGAGCAATCGGGCGTCCATGACCAAGAGCGACTATATCTTGATTTGCGTGCCGGTGCCGAGAGTGGCTGGGATTTTAGTAGTCGCTGGTTTAGTAAACCGCACGATATTACGTCGATTCATACGACCGACATTGTACCGATTGATTTGAATTGTCTGCTCTATCATCACGAAACAACCATCGCCGAAACCTACCGTTTGATGTATCAGCCACTGCTCGCGCGAAAGTTTCAAAAGCTGGCCGAGCGCCGTGCGGCAACGATTAACAAGTATATGTGGAACGAAAAAGAGCAGTTTTATATGGACTATGATTTTCGTACTGGCAAATCGACGGCGTGCGTGAGTTTGGCAGCCGCGTATCCATTGTACGCAAAAATTGCATCGGCCAAACAGGCGCAGGCGGTTGCCAAACGCCTCGAACGAGACTTTTTGAAGGACGGCGGGCTGCTGACGACGTTGGTCGACAACGGCCAACAATGGGACGCGCCAAACGGCTGGGCGCCACTGCATTGGGTGGTTATCCAGGGGCTACGTGAATATGGCTATCATGCGCTAGCTGACAAAATAAAAGCAGCTTGGATGCGCTCGTGTATTGATGTATTTGAGGCAGAACATAAACTTATCGAGAAATATAATGTTACGAGCGACAAGCGATTGGGTGGCGGTGGTGAGTATGCTTTGCAAGATGGTTTCGGCTGGACGAATGGCGTGCTATTGGCACTGATGGCTGAAGACGAATAATTAGCGGTTAATGTCGTCTGGCAAAAAGCCTTTTTGGTGTTTAAAGTCAGCCTCCCATTTATAGTCTTTGGCGTAGCCAAGGTCTTTCATAAGCTTGGTTGGAGCGTTTCGCAGATGAAGAGGAACGGGGGAATTGGGATATTGTTTTGCAAGGTTTTGGGCAGTGTACATGAGGTCGGTAGTCTCGCGCGATTTGTTGCTACGAGCCATGGCGGTTGCGACGTGATATAAAATATAGCTACTTTCGGGCATGCCAATACGCTCAACTGCTTCAAAGGCATTGAGCGCTAGTCCAAGAGCGCCGTTGCCGGCCAGACCAATGTCTTCGGATGCAAAAATGACCATGCGGCGAGCGATAAACTTTGGATCTTCGCCGGCGTCAATCATACGGCTGAGGTAGTAGAGCGTTGCCTCAACGTTGCTGCCACGCATGCTTTTGATAAACGCACTGACGACGTTATAGTGCATTTCACCTCTTTTGTCATAGCCAGGGATACGTTTTTGCGCGGCTGCTTTGACGACTTCGGGTGTGACTTTTGTTTCGCCAAACCCTAACGCAACCTCTAGGTTACCTAGTGCAACCCGAGCATCTCCGTCGGATAGTTCGGCTAAATAATCAATTGCTTGCGCGGTGACCAACTTCGTTTTCTTTTCTTGCTTGAGTGTGCGTTTGATGATGGCGATAATGTCCTCTTTGCTGTGGGGCTCCAGTACGAGCACACGACTGCGGCTGAGGAGTGGTGTAATAATTTCGAAACTCGGGTTTTCAGTTGTTGCCCCGATTAGAGTAATCAAGCCACTTTCGACGTGTGGCAAAAACGCATCTTGCTGCGCTTTGTTAAAACGATGAATTTCATCAACAAACAAAACCGTACGCAGCTGTAGATTCCAATTTTGCCGAGCATGCTCAACGACTTTTTCAACGTCCTTTTTGCCGCTAGTGACAGCCGACAGCTCAATAAACTCAGCCTCGACTTCGCGGGCGATAATTCGGGCCAATGTTGTCTTGCCACTGCCTGGCGGACCCCACAAAATCAAGCTGACTGGCTCTTTGTTTTTGACAATTCTCCGCAAAATTTCACCATCACCCAGCAAGTGAGTCTGCCCAATCACCTCATCCAATGTTTGCGGCCGCATTCGTTCGGCTAACGGTACTCGCTCCATATAACTAGTATATACCAGCGTGCTATAATGATACGAAAAGGAGATGTATGGGAGTGCTTACAATATATGTGGTCATCGCCGTTATTATTTTTATCTTGAGTGGCATCAAGGTGATTAATCAGTATGAGCGAGGAGTGGTGCTAACGCTAGGTAAGTTTACGGGCATTCGTGAGCCGGGTCTGCGCATTGTCGTGCCACTGTTCCAGCGCTTGATCAAAGTTGATACGCGCGTCAATACGATCGATATTCCTAAGCAAGAGGTTATTACGCAGGATAACGTGACGGTGAATGTCGATGCGGTGGTGTATTTCCGGGTCAAGGATGCCGAGAAAGCAGTACTTGAAGTAGCGAACTATGTCTATGCCTCGAGTCAGTTTGCGCAAGCAGCTCTTCGTGATGTGACTGGCAATATTGAACTAGATTCACTGTTATCAAAACGTGACGACGTAAGCCAGCAAATTGAGCAAATTGTTGATACCGAAACCGAAAAATGGGGTATTGATATCGAAAACGTCAAAATTCAAAATATCGAGCTCCCGCAAGACATGAAACGTGCCATGGCAAAACAAGCCGAGGCGGAACGTGAACGTCGTGCGGTGATTATCAGTGCTGACGGTGAACGTCAGGCGGCGCAAGGTATTGCAGACGCTGCGACAACACTGGCAAAATCAAAGGGCGGTATGAATATTCGTACGCTGCAAACGCTCGAAAAAATCAGTACTGAACCAAGCCAGAAGACGGTCTTTGTTCTGCCTGCTGACCTTAGTGATGCTGTCGGCAAAATCGTCGGCAAGTAACCGCCTGAACATTACTGGTGTTCTTACTTGAAAATATTGTGTCGGTACGGTACACTATATCAGGTCTGCGGGTGTAGCTCAGTTGTTAGAGCGCTTCCTTGCCAAGGAAGAGGTCGAGAGTTAGAGTCTCTTC
>JASLCP010000032.1 GCA_030151825.1 Candidatus Saccharimonadales bacterium | reverse complement strand
GATACATTAAAGCATGTATCAAGCTCATATAAACTGACGATGATATTGCACAACTAAATTGTCAAAGTTCTTAATAACCATCTGTTCAACTCGCATTTCGAATGTCCACACTCAAACGTTGGGTATCGCCTTCGTGGCTATGTGCCGGCGACCAGACTGTTACTCATCATACCGTACGAACAGCGTATACGTCAATAGTAATTTCACACTATTTTGTAGCAAAAAACACAACCATGCCAACGACAGCCCCCAACAGGGCGCCAACGACAACTTCGAGCGGCTCGTGACCCTTGGCGGCACGCGGCAATAACACCTTACTTTTTTGCTCCTTGATCAGTTGTTGAATCGCTCCGCCCTGCTCGCCTGATGATCGACGCACCATAACGGCATCGTACATAACAACCGCTGCAAACAGCGCGGCGAGCCCAAACACAGCCGAATCTACATTGTCCTTACAGGCAATGACTGCAAGCAGCGCTACAACGGTCGCACTGTGAGCACTCGGCATATTTCCCGAGAGGTACAGATGACGCAAGTCACTGAGTGTTTTGTGTTTGATTGCGAAAATAACGTACTTCAACCCCTGTGCTACCGCCCATGCAAGGACGATAGCAATCAGGTATGGCGAAAGAAGTGCCGTCATTTAGCTTTCGCTCGCCTCCTCTTCAGGCTGTTCTTGCTCGGGCATCAGCCCCAGTGAAGCGACTTTGTCACCTTCTCCAAGACGCATGATACGTACACCCTGCGTCGTTCGACCTAGTGTTGGTATGTCCTTCAGCGCCACGCGAATTGCCTGTCCCTTGTTTGAAATCATGAGCACCTCACTGGCGTTCTCTTCAAGTGTTCGCACAGCCACAATCGGACCGGTTTTGGCTGTTACAACTGCCGCCTTAATGCCAACACCGCCACGTTTGTGACTTTGGAAGTTTGCCACCTTGGTCGCTTTGCCGTAGCCATTTTCGCTAATGACAAGCAGGCTGCGGCCATCGTCAGACACAATATCCATACCAACGACGTGATCATTTGGCCGCAGGCGAACACCACGAACACCACGGGCAGCACGACCCATCGGTCGAGCGTCTTTTTCGTTAAAGCGAATTGCTTGCCCAGCTGATGTCGAGACAATCACATCATGCGTTCCTGTTGTCTTTTGGATCCAGCGCAGCTCGTCTCCGTCATCAAGTCGGATCGCAATCAGACCGTTCGTCCGAATATTCGCATAGTCCTTGAGTGGCGTTTTCTTGATGGTGCCCTTCATCGTTGCCATGAACAAATAACCGTCATCGTTCGCGTCTTTTTCGTGGCGAATAATCGAGGTGATTTTTTCTTCTGGCTGCATCTGCAACAGATTGACTGCTGCAACGCCCTTGGCCGCAAGGCTGGCTGCCGGTACTTCGTAGGCCTTCAGGCGGAAGACGCGACCCTTGTTGGTAAAGAACAGCAGATAATCATGCGTACTGGCTGGTACCAGTTGGTCGATAATATCTTCCTCTTTAGTGGTCATGCCACGCTTGCCCTTACCGCCACGGTGTTGACGACGATACTCACTCAATAGCGTACGTTTGATATAGTTTTCTGTCGTAAGCAAAATAACAGAATCCTCTTCTGGAATGAGCTCTTCATCGCTAAATTTGCCCAATTCGTGATTGATAATCTTTGAACGACGCTCGTCACCGTACTTCTCTTTCATTTCCAGCAGTTCGGTTTTGATAATCGCCAAGATTTCTTTCTCATCAGCTAAAATCTCTTCGAAACGCTTGATCATCTTTAGCAGTTCGTTCAGTTCATTTTCGATCGCCTCGCGTTCGAGTCCGGTTAGACGACGGAGCTGCATTGCCAGAATTGATTTTGCCTGGATTTCACTGAGCTTGAAGGTCTTGATCAAAGCTGCTTCAGCGATATCAGTCGTCTTACTTCCACGAATAATCTTGATCACTTCGTCAATGTGATCAAGCGCAATTTTGTATCCTTCGAGGATATGAGCGCGTTCACGTGCTTTACGTAGTTCGTATTCTGTTCGACGACGGACCACTTGTTGACGATGCTTAATAAACTCTTGTAGCATCTCTTGCAGACCAAGAATCCGTGGCTGCACACCATCAACCAGTGCCAACATATTAAAATTAAAGCTGGTCTGAAGCGCCGTTAATTTATAGAGCTGGTTGAGCAACTTCTTTGGGTAGGCGTCTTTTTTGAGTTCAACAACAACCCGTACCTGTCCACGCGCACTTTCGTCGCGAAGATCGCTAATCCCACTCAGTTTTTTATCTTTGACGAGTTCCGCAATCTTTTCAATCAAGGCCGCTTTATTCACCCCGTATGGCACCTCAGTCACAACGATTTGATGACGACCTTTTTTAGTCTCGACAATCTCGGCGACCGCGCGCATCATGACACTCCCACGACCTGTCTGGTAGGCCTGTTTCATTGGGGCGCCACCATAGACAGTCGCTCCTGTTGGAAAGTCAGGGCCTTTGACATGCTTTAGCAGATCGTCAATCGTCGTTTCATCGTTATCGATCAACTCAATCGTCGCATCAACCAATTCGCCAAGGTTATGAGATGGAATATTAGTTGCCATACCCACCGCAATACCGATTTGCCCATTTAGTAGCAAGTTCGGTAATTTTGCCGGTAATACCACCGGTTCTTGCTCTGAGCCATCAAAATTATCACGAAAATCAATCGTCTCTTTATCAATATCCACCAACATTTCATCGGCGGGTTTAGCCATACGAGCTTCGGTGTATCGCATCGCAGCAGCCTCATCACCGTCCATTGAGCCAAAGTTACCTTGGCCTTGAATCAGCGGATAACGCAGCGACCACCCCTGAGCTAAACGAACCATCGAATTGTAAATCGCTGAGTCACCATGCGGGTGATATTTACCCATAACGTCACCAACGATACGCGCGCTTTTGACAAACTTACTGGTCGATCGGTTGCCATTTTGGTTCATCGAGAACAAAATACGACGATGCACCGGCTTGAGACCGTCGCGCACATCCGGCAAGGCACGATCGATAATCACACTCATCGAGTAGCGGAAGAAACTATCTTCCATGACTTTTTCAAGTGTACGATTTTCGATACCCGGAGTATCAACCGGCAGCCCCGTTTCGATCACTTCCCCTTCTTCAATCGGCTCACCGTTGATTGGCGTATTTACTGGTGTATTATCATCACTCATCATCAACCCCTAAATATCTAGCTCTTCTAATTTTGCGTTTTTAGCTTCTGTCTGAATAAAGTGTTTACGCAGACTCACATCGTCACCCATCAATTTGGTAAATATCGCATCAGCACGCTCGGCATCTTCGACATTCACTTTGATAAGTACACGATTTTCGGGATTCATCGTGGTCTCCCAAAGCTGCTCGGCATCCATTTCACCAAGCCCCTTAAATCGTGACACAGTCACACCCGCTTGCTTGGTACGATCATCGGCCGCGTCAACCGCAACGCCGCGCTCTTTTCTATCGACAATCATCGCATCGAGCGCCTCGTCAAGCGCCGGCTCGTCATAGACGTACTGCTTTTTCTGACCCTTGTTAATACTAAATAGCGGCGGCTTTGCCAAATAGACATGGCCACCTTCAACAATCTCTTTCATATAGCGGAAGAAGAATGTGAGGAGCAATGTCGCAATGTGACTACCGTCAACATCGGCATCGGTCATAATAATAATCTTGTGATACCGAAGGCCGTTCATATCAAATGCATCCCCGATACCCACACCAAACGCCTGAATCATTGCCACAATTTCTTTGTTGGCGAACATCTTATCAAGTCGTGCTCGTTCAGTATTCAGTACCTTGCCGCGAAGTGGCAAAATTGCCTGTGTTTTGTTGTCGCGGCCTTCTTTTGCCGATCCCGCCGCTGAGTTACCCTCGACGATGTAGATTTCACTCTCTTCGGCATTCTTGCTCGAACAGTCCCAGAGTTTACCAGGCAGCCCCATGCCATCAAGTGCACCCTTACGGAGGACATTGTCGCGTGCTGCACGTGCCGCTTTACGAGCGCGCGCCGCGAGGAGCGCCTTGCCAACGATTTTCTTGGCAACATCCGGATTCTCTTCAAGATAGTAGCTAAAGTACTCATTCATCACTTGTTCGACATAGCGGCGGACCTCTGGATTACCCAGCTTATTCTTTGTCTGGCCCTCGAATTGCGGATCGGGTAGCTTCACCAAAATAATTGCCGTCAACCCTTCACGGATATCATCACCGCTCAGATTGTCTTCTTTTTCTTTCAGGAGGCTGTTTTTGCGCGCATAATCGTTGATAACACGGGTCATTGCTGCACGAAACCCAACAAGGTGCGTACCACCATCAGGGGTCAAGACGTTATTGGCAAACGGTTTGACCGTTTCAACGTACGAGTCATTGTATTGTACTGCCACTTCCACCATCGAATCTTCCACCTGGCGCTCGACATAAAAAACATTATCACTGACGACTTCTTTGCCAATATTCAAATGTTTAACATAGCTTTGGATACCGCCCTCAAAGTAAAAGGCTTGGCGATCGCCCGTGCGCTCGTCGATGACTGATACATAGACTCCTTTAGTCAAGTATGCTTGGTGACGAAGATAATTCACTACCCATTTATAGTCAAATTCAACGGTTTCCTTAAAGATAGTCGGGTCGGGATAGAATGTAATCGTCGTGCCATTTACGCGGTCCGTTGCACCCACCTTTTTAAATGGCACTACTGTAGCGCCGCGCTCAAATTCAATACGATAAAGTTGTCCTTTTTGAACAACCTCTGCAATCATGCGCGTTGACAGCGCATTTACGACACTCGATCCAACGCCGTGAAGACCCGATGATACCTTATATCCGCCGCCGCCAAACTTACCGCCGGCGTGGAGCACCGTCAGCACTGTCTCGAGCGTACTCAGTCCCGTCTTTGGGTGTTTATCAACAGGAATACCGCGACCGTTGTCGCTAATCGCAATACCACCATCCTGCAAAATACGAACATCGACACGTGATGCATGCCCAGCAATCGCTTCGTCGATTGAGTTATCTGCGATTTCCTTAATAAGATGGTGAACGCCGTCGTAGCCGGTGCTTCCGATATACATTCCCGGTCGCTTACGAACCGGCTCTAGTCCCTCTAGGACCTGAATTTGAGACCCGTCGTATGAGCCGTTATCTGTTTTTTTAGCCATGATTCCCTCACTATTCAGACTGTGTCAGCTATTTACATTTCCCTCATTATAGCGGAAAAAAGGTGTTCACTCAAGTATTTCTCTCGTGGCCCCGCTACACAATACATATCTCTTTAGAATGCCTTGCATTGAACACAATTCTTATGCTAATCTACTACTAGAAGAGGTTAAAAACAAACAAAAAAGTATATGTTTAGAAAATTAGTGTCGAACTTATCCTTCAGCCCCGCACTTATGACACAGGTGGGATTTTACGCACATCGTCTGCGTCAAGAAGAGGTGACGCGACGTACCACGGTATTATTCGTGGCAATGGCTGTCGTCATTCAATCGTTGACGGTTTTTTCACCACCCGAATCAGCCAACGCCTCAAGCGAGCAAGATTTAATTCGCGGTGGCGTCACCTCTCTCGAAGATTTGCTCATTCGATACGATAAAAACACTGACGACATTCGCGATATCTACTCAACTCTCGGTGTCGAGCGTGCCGAAATCGCCGCTACCAAAGAAACAACGATTAATTCAAAAAACGACCTCTATAGTATTAGTCGTTTCGGGCAATATAGCCCTGATCAAGGTGAAACAAGCTTTACCTACAAACGAAGTGCAGGCGGCGAAGGCGTGCGCTTTATCAGTCCCCTCGCGCTAGCCGATACAAGCGCTGCCAAAGAACGCACCGGCACGAAGTATACTGCGTGGACCGGCCAATCAGCCAAACTTGGGTGGTTTGCCATCATGAAATCTAACGCAAGCTTAGCAACGAAAGGCTACCCTGCCACTATCACTCCGGGAGGTGCCACTGCAACGTCACTGCTGACAAAAACCATCACCGCTAATAACCTCACCCAAGGTGCGGATGCAACAACTGTCACCGCGCAACCATTCGACAAAATTAGCTACACAATTACGGTCAAAAACACTGGCTCGAGCAGCGTGCAACTTCCTCTATCACTTTCTATCAGCGACACCCTCGAGTATGCGTCATTGATTGACGATGGCGGCGGACACCTTGATGCCACTACAAAAACTCTCTCATGGACAACAACACCTCTCGCGCCTGGTGGCACGCAACAGCGTACGTTTGCTGTCCAGCTCTTCTCGCATATCCCAGCAACACCTACGGGTGTTAGCAACGGCAACTCATACGACTGTGTTATGGCGACAACATTTGGCACAAGTTCGGCCATTCGCGTGCAGTGCCCAGCTGGCAAAACACTCGAGGGTATCCTTGGTGGACTTCCATCCGTTGGCCCCGGCGCAAATATCGTCTTTTCGGTTATCATTCTGACCGTCGTTGTCTACTTCTATCTCCGCACAAGGCAGATGAAAAAAGAACTTCGTCTCATTCGCCACAACATTAATATTGGAACAATCTAAATACGCCATAGGTGGGATAGTTTATGAGTAACCAAGAAAAAGCACCGCAAAATCCAGAACAGCTTGTTGATACCAGCGAAATGGAATCACTTAATCACGAGCGTCGTGAAACATTGCGTGATTCGCTTGAAAAAGCTGAAAAAGAGCATGAAAAAGCAACAAAAGAATCTGTCAGCTCGCTAAAGCAAGAGGCGTTAGCTCGTGCCGAAAAAAGCACGCCGCTTGATCGTGTCGAACGATCACCTGCCGAAAAACGAGGGCTTATCACTCGTCGGTCCCGCGAACAGAGTTTCAAAAAGCAGCTCGATGGTATTCAGCCAGACCTGTCTCGGTCAGAGCGGCTATTGAGTCGCCTGATTCACGCCAAATCAGTCGAAAACGCGAGCGATGTCGCTGGCGCGACTGTCGCACGTCCTAACGCAATGCTTGCCGGTAGCGTCTGCGCCTTTCTGGTCGTCGCCATCGTATACCTTAGTGCAAAATACTACGGCTATCCACTCTCTGGATTTGAGACTATTGGCGCATTCGGTATCGGGTGGCTCATTGGACTCGTATACGATTATCTTCGCAATCTCATAGCAGGAAACACTTCTAAATGAACGCTCTTACGCAGACATATCAAACCCTCACTTTAAAAGTGAGGGTTTTTAGTATCACGGCGTATATTATCGAAGACTAATCGAAACTTCTTGCGGGTCATCGTCAATCACCGGTGCAGTCTCAGGCTCAGGTGGAGCGACACTTGGCGCTGGAGTTGGCGATTGCAGTGCGGCAGGAGACGTAGCTGGCGCGACAGCAACCGCTGGTGCCGAAGGCGGCGCAGGAGCTGGTGTGATATTCGGCGTAGCAGCAAGAGGCTGGGATGCCGGCGGTGTTGCTGACGAAGGTGGCGCCGAGACTGGTTGTGTCATCACCGGTGGTGGAGAAACTAATTGCTGTTGCGGTGATGTGCCTATTGTTGGCATACTTGCTGACGGCGGTTGCGGAACACCCGCTGGACTAGGTCCACTCGGTGCAGTCGCATCCCCCATCTTTTGGCGTTTCGCCAGCCACTCGTCAAGAAACGATCCTCCGCCAGCTGCTTGCCCGCCGCCACTTGCAGGTGGTCGCCCACCTGGTCGAGCATTAGCCGGTAGCTGTGGCTTTGGCGGCTCAAGTCGCGTAAAGATCTCTTTCTCAATCACCGCACGCTCCATGCCATACTTGGTTGCCGACAGTCGTTTCATCGCATCAGCTAACTGCGGATTCTTTTGCGCCATTGGAGGAATACCCGCCATACTAAACGGCGCCGACGGCATACCATTTACCATCACCGAGGCTACAAACTGATAGTTTGGTAGTTTCGTCAGGTCTTCGGCATCAAAGACTGGCTGGAATTTCTTGACCATCAACTCGGCGTCAGTCACGCCAATACGACCACTAATGACCGTACCGACGTTACCAATAATCGCCTCACGGATTTTATCAGTCAACTGCGTCATAAACTGGTTACCCAGCACCAGGTTGAGGCGATATTTACGCGCCTCAGACAGGATTGACTCAAAACTCTCAGTCGCAAAGTTTTGGAACTCGTCCACAAACAGACAAAAATCTTTTCGATCGTCCTCGGCCATGTCAGCACGAGCCATGGCAGCTGCCTGAAACTTCATCACAAAAATCATACCAATCAATTTCGAGTTCAGCTCACCCATCTTTCCCTTTGATAGGTTTACGAGCAAAATCTTTTCGTTATCCATAATGTCACGAATACTAAAGCCACTCTTGGTCTGCCCCATAATATTACGCATCATGGTATTACTGAGGAACGGCCCAAATTTACTGACAACCCAGCTTGTCACTTCGCCTGATTCATTCGAGCGCTGAGAGGCGGGATACTCCTTCGTCCAGAAATCAAGCACTTGTCGATCAGTCACGTACTTCAGTTTTGACTTCATAAAATCGTTATCGACCAGCAGCTTTGGAATATCGATAAACGTACCGCCTGCTGGGTCACTCATCAGCAGCAATGCACAGTTACGGAAAATATGCTCCATACGCGGGCCGACAATACCAGTGTGACCTGGATCGTACAAACTATACAGCATATTGATCGATTCCTGGACCAAAAAGTCTTTCTGGTCCTCAGTTTCCCATTCAAACAGGTTAAGTCCAATCGGATTGTCAAGATCGCCCGGATTAAAGTAAATAATATCCTCGACGCGCTCCTTTGGCACATTCGCAAGCAAATCCTCGACCAAGTCACCATGCGGATCGATCAGCGCAAAGCCTCGTCCGCTATGCATATCCTGATACGCCAAGTTCGAGATAAATCCAGATTTACCGACACCCGTCTGACCAATCATATACGTGTGACGGCGGCGATCATTGTCACTTAGGCGAATCTCTTTTTTGATACCACGAAACTCGTTGACACCAAGTAGCAGCCCATGATCCATCAGCTGCGTCGGGCCATCAACCTGTTTGCTCATTTGGCGCTGAACCTTTGATGTCGGAATGCTATTTTGATCTGGCAAGTGAAAAATAGTCGCCATTTCGACGCTATTGAGGATATTTTGATTCACTGTTTGCGGGAAGAAACGGAAAATAAATGATGTCACGAGTTCTTCGATGTCACGTGCCAAACTAAAGGTAAAGCCGTTGTAACTCGGTGAATCAAACAGTGCAAACGCAGCAACAATATTCTTTAGCAAACTCTGCGAATGCTCGGTTGTGTTCGACGATACAATGACGCGTACCAAAACCTCGTAGCCAGGATAGCGCGTTTTTTCTTCAATCGCCTTAATCGACTCCTCTTCGAGCGCTGTCAGTTGACGCTCCTCCATATGCTTTTCGTCGGTCGCCTCTGGTGGTTTCCACAACAGCTCAGCAATATCTTTTGCACCGCCCACACCGAGTCCACCGCCACTCTTACCTGTGCGTTTGTCTACTTTAATCTTCTTTACGGCGTCGACCGACGTACGCACCCAGCCATCATTAGCCGGTCGCATCAAAAACTGAATTGCGACACCATCTTCACGCGATGCAGCAGATAGCGCATTCAGAAGTGCTCGTGATGCATCACGTTTCGAATCTTGATACGTTGCAATCGGATAAATAAACTTTTTCTTTAAGGTAAACTCACCACCAATGACACCGCTCATCTTGCCAGCTTGGTTAAAGATATTGTGCTCAGACACTTCTTCGAGCCGAGCTGAAGGATACGCCGCCGCAATCGCCTGCTTGATAACGTCAATCAAAACGACCGGCACTACCGCGTAGTAATGTACCAGCCCGCCTTTGGCAACAATTTCGAATGATAGATGCCTTTGGCCGTAGATGCGGTTTTTAAATCCCTTCGTTGCCGTACTGGCGATGATGTTATACATCACCTGTGCCTCTGACAGGACCTCTTCAGTCAAATCACGCTCGTCACGGGCACCTTTCTCAATGTCTTCACTCGCTGGCGGCAAATGGATAAAAAGTGGCACCATCTTAAGGCCGCGTTCGTAATTCTTTGCTTCACGAAGTGTCTTTTTGTATTGGCTAAACACCACAAAAATTGCCGCACCACCGATGCAGACAATCAAAAACAGCGAGACAAATACACCAGCCATACGTTATATCAACGGGCCACCTATTCGGTGACGCCGATCTCCTTCCCGTAACGTTTCCGAAGGTAATCTGCCTGGAGAAGACTCACCTCTCTTTCACGTCGATATGGGTCATCTTTGGTTTCAGCGATAATCTTCTTTGCCTTATCAACCCATTCTTTCTCAATCAGATCATCATCATTCGCAATCGTCGGCATATCGTCATCTTGGGTGACCGGCTTTGTCGAAGGCGCAGGCACTACCGGCATAGGCGCAGCCGGCACTACCGGCTGTTGCGCAGGAGCCACCTGGCGATCAACGTTTTGCATATACTGTTCGCGCTCGGGAGTTCGCTCACCAGCAAGCTCGGGATTCTGCAAGTTTTGTCCGTACTCATTCCCCTGTTCCTGCGGAGGCATCGACTCTGGCGAAAATTGTGGTGCAGGTAGTTCCGGGTTCATATCTGTAATTATACCATAAACGTCTTAAATAAAAGGACTATTTACGCCGCCCTTTTTGTAACATATACACACCCAAGAAATACGAGTAGCGCAATGAGCGCAAGCTCATAGATACCAACGCCACCTACCGACTGCATACTGACAATAATAACCGGTGCCAATGATACGATGGTTGCATAATAATACGAGCGGCGAATAGTCAGGGTCTCTAGGGGTCGACGAACCGAAAATGTCCGTCCCAAAAAAGCAATAAGCTGCGAAATACCGTACAGACCAAACGTCATAATAATGGTCGTCAACAGGTACGCTGAGATAAAAACAGCCAAAATACCAAAAGCACCAGCGCTTGCTGGTGTGGTCATATTTAATAAGGCAATCAAAACCATCCCAGAGACGATCCCCATGCCAATTAATAGTTTCCCTATCATATCCTCACTTATCATACCTATCAAAAGAAAAAAGAGCCATAGCGGTAAACTATAAATTTCCTGGTCGCTACATCCGCCGCTAAAAATTAAATTAATGGGCGCGTGCTCCAATGGAAAGCTTACCGCTGGTTGGCTATCTGACCGCTCCCAAAAGGGAGCATGTCGCTTCCGGTGTGTTCCACGATACGTCTAGTAATGTCGCTGCCACAAGATGTGACAAGGATTAACTAGACGCATCGGTACTAATGACCGGGCGCTCAAACGTACGAGCACAATTGCTTGTGTTTGACGGAGCATCGATAGCGCTATCTTATAGTGCAATGGAAGGTGCGATGCTTACAAAAATAGTAACCATATGTTTTATTGCTAAGATGACCGCTATCGACTTTCCGCCAAAATGACGTTGGTCAGTTCGAATTGTCAATGTGTTTTTGCTTTTTGTTTGTGTTTCGTAAAAGCTTGTATTCATACTATCACGCTCATGCTAATATGTCAACAATAAGTGATGTATTTAATGCATGTAAATCGTACAACATAGTCGATAACAGATGTAAAATATTGAATAATGATTTTTATACAACGTTGTAATTATTTACCTTCTATGATCACCAAGCTCACTGAGCGTATGAATAAGTTCGTCTTTAGTAAGGTGTGCGGTGTCAATATCGTTGTGCCGAGCAATAATATATCCCTGAATAATCTGCTTGAGTCTCACCGCGTCATTACGCCAAAAATAGTTAATACGAAAATGATCCGTCGTACTCATGACACGACTGGCGATCGTCAGCGAGCCAAATAATGGCCCAACCGACACCTCGGCATTCAACACATCTTCGATGCGAAATGTCATTGTGTCCGACACCCAAAAGAAATCTCGTCGGATAATCGTTACTTTCGTCCGATCAACCAGTACTGTATCGGGGAACAGCGTCATCGGGAATACCGTATTTGCCTCAGCCAACACTTCATGCGACTGGCTAATAATCGTTTCGAGGTCAGCCTCAGGTCGAACCGTATCTTTTTTGGTCGTCGATTTACTAGTAGATGCCTCTGATGGGCGGCGCTGCAGGCGGAGACGTGACATGCCCGAAATAAAGCGCTCGGTAGGACTAACCAAACCATCACGCTGCAGCAACCCTCTGACTTCAACGATCGATCGCGTGGCAATCGTTCCCATTCGCTCGCTCAAACGCACCAAAAATCCATACGAACCTAGACCACCACGCCCCGTAGGCGGCGATGCTTGCTGCTCGGTCTCACGTTTCTTGTCTTCCATGACGCTCCACGCCCCCACTTAGGTTACCTTATATTATACACCTCGCACTAATCACCATACAAGCATCGTTGCACAGGCAAAATCACCCACACAATAGAGAAATTTCGTCAACAATTATCGTTGCCATACGCGTAGTGGCATTCTCGTGTAAATCACACTATATACAGCCTTTTCCACACGTAGTATTTTTTACCGAAAGAAAATACAGATTTTTGTTGACACAAGCGCTTTGACGTCATATTATAGGGGTAGCTTCTGAATAAAAAACTTATACAGAGGCCAAAAACAAACAACATTACGAAAAACTCCACACGAAAACAACCACTACTCGCAGGTGGTTGTTTTTATATGCCTGAAACATTGTCACGAAACGCAAAAACCGCCCAGCTGGGCGGTTGATAGTACGTTGTTGGTGGAGCTGCGGGGAACTGCCCCCCGGTCCGAAAGGTAACGTGATTATTCGTCTACAAGCATAGTCTGTTTTGAATAGTAACTGGCGCAGAAAATAGAAAAACAAACAAAAAGAAATCGTTGCCAGCGTGGAAAAATGTCCCTACTCTACACCACTGCGCATAGAGCAAGTAAGTGACATGAATATAACACCGTGTATCAGTATGTCACCTATTGATACATGATGGTCGCACGATTAGGCGCGAGCTACAGCAAGAGCTGGGGCAGAAAACGCTTGCGCGAAGACTGCTGGAACGCTCTTAACTGCGTTAGCAAGTTTAGTTGCAATTAAAAATATACGTTACGCGTATGATCGACTTGCAGAATAATCTGTTAATGTCCTCTCGTCGAAAGCTATGGTCAGCCCCAACGACTCCTGTCAGTATAGCATATGTTGCCTATCATTACCAGTTATGCTTAAATTAAAATGAATATATGATTGGAAATATAAAAACAGTTGCATTAACAGGTTTTGACGGCGCACTTGTTGAAGTAGAAAGTGACGCAAAAAAAGGACTGCCCTCAATGCAGATTGTCGGGATGGGCAACAAAGCCGTCGACGAGGCAAAAGAGCGGGTACGCAGCGCTATTGCTAACTCGTTACTCGAATTCCCGACCAAAAAAATAACGATCAATCTTGCGCCGGCAGAACTTCCAAAAGACGGCGCCCATTTTGACCTTCCCATCGCCCTTTCTATCCTGACCGTCAGTGGCCAGCTCCGTGAGACAGAGGTAAATGATGCTATTTTTGCTGGTGAACTTGCCCTTGATGGATCACTTCGGCCAATTCGCGGCTCGATTAATATTGCCGAAACCGCCCGTCGTCACGGTATTTCCACCATCTACCTCCCCCAACAAAACGTCGATCAAGCGTCACTCATCCCAACTGTTACAGTTATCGGTGTACACTCTCTCAAAGAGCTCTATCTTCACCTCAAAAAAGAGACGGTTATTCAACCCCACGCCTCCTTACCACCCCCTCTATCACCGTGCACAATCAAAAATCATCCTCTCCTCGACGATATTCGGGGACAAGAATCAGCCAAACGCGCTCTCGTTATCGCCACCGCCGGCCACCATAACATTCTCTTTAACGGCCCTCCTGGATCAGGCAAAACGATGCTGGCTCGAACCCTGACGGGCCTTTTACCACCCCTGACAATTGACGAGCAAATTGCTGTCACTAAACTCCATAGCATTGCAGGAGAAGTCGATGGTGAAATCGTCACTAATCGGCCGTTCCGTGCGCCACATCATACCGCTAGCCCTATCTCTATTACAGGTGGCGGCAACCGCCCCAAGCCCGGCGAAATCAGCCTCGCCCATTTAGGGGTCCTTTTTCTCGACGAGCTACTTGAGTACCCTCGTAGTACACTCGAAACCTTGCGCCAGCCGCTCGAAGATCACGTTATCTCACTTTCGCGGGCTAATGGACGAATTACATACCCGGCCCATTTTATGCTTGTTGCGACCAGTAACCCCTGCCCTTGCGGCTACTACGGCGACACTCATAAAGAATGCAGCTGTAGCTCACAGCAAATCCTCGCATACCAAAAACGTCTTTCTGGCCCACTACTTGATCGCATCGATATGGTCATTTCGGTATCACGCGTCGATAACGACACTCTCATCAGTGCAAAAACGATGAATAATAAACAACATAAAAATGCACTTACCTCCATCAATATTGCACGAAAAGCACAAGTGGATAGATACAAAAGTAGTACTGAATACAACAGTTCATTGTCAAGCAGTCGCGTCAGTACGCTCTTTGACCTATCGCCAGCTGTCCGCTCAATTCTTGCTGCAGCAGCCGACGCCTTGCAACTCAGCGCGCGTAGTTATTTCAAAATTATCAAAGTCGCACGGACCATTGCCGACATCGATGGGCAGCCAATGATTCTTCCCGAACATATCAGTGAAGCGTTACAATATCGCGCCTCGATCAACCACTCCTCGCCGCAATCGTAACGACCCCTTGTGTAATACGTCGTTATTTGTTATGATAGTCATCGAGTAACGCTCAAAATAATCGTACGTCGAAATGACGAGGAGACCACGATAGCTAATCAATCAACTCGCATCAATGAAGCAATCCGCGCAAGCGAACTACGTGTCATTGGTACCAGCGGAGAACAACTAGGGGTAATGTCGCGTGCCGAGGCGCTTAAAGCAGCCGAAGACGCCGGTGTTGACCTCGTTGAAATCTCACCGACTGCCAATCCACCTGTTGCCAAAATCGTCGACTGGGGTAAATTCCAGTATCAAAAGATGAAAGAGCAGCAAAAGAATCGCAAAAGCAACAAGCAAGGAGAGTTGAAACAGATGCGTTTTGGCCTCAAGATTGGCCAAGGAGATCTTGATATCAAGCTCCGTAAGATTCGCGGATTCCTCGCGGACGGCCATAAGGTCCGAATCCAAATATTCTACCGTGGTCGCGAGATGGCCCACAAAGAATTAGGATACGAGATGATTGAAAAAATCATCGCCCTCCTCGAAGACGACGCTATTTTAGAGCAAAAGCCTCAGATGGCTGGTCGCAATCTGAGTATAGTAGTAAGGAGTAAATAATGCCAAAGCTAAAGACCCACAAAGGCACGGCCAAGCGAATCAAGCTTACCAGCACTGGTAAATTGACCCGACGCCGCGCATTCGGTACGCACCTTCTCGCCAAGAAAAGCAAGAGTCGTAAGCGTGCCATCAACACCACTGCCACCGTTACTGGCGGCATGGCTAAAAACGTTAAACGAGCCCTAGGAGTATAATCGTATGCGAGTAAAACGAGGTGTCGCTGCAACAGCGAAGCACAAAAAGATTTTAAAAGCTGCTAAAGGTATGCAGCACAACCGCACGCGCTCATACCGCCTTGCCAAGCAAGCCGTTATCCGTGCGCTGCAATACGCTTACCGCGACCGCCGCAACAAAAAGCGTGATCTGCGTGGTCTTTGGATTACCCGCATCAACGCTGCAGCGCGCGAAAATGGCACGACTTACGGTAAATTGATCGCTGGCCTCAAAGCTGCCAACGTCGAACTTGACCGCAAAGTCCTTTCAGAAATCGCTGTCAACGAACCAAAAGCCTTCGCTGCAATCGTTAAAAGCGCAAAATAACCGGATAGCTCCTTTATCCACGAAAAATACCCTGTCTATGCAGGGTATTTTTCGTGGACAGTCCGTCTGTAAGCCGGGTTCTGTCGTGGACGATCATCTATCTAGCCTTGGCGTTGCCACCAAGGTCAAGCGGATGTCGGCCTGCGGGCAAGCGACCCGTTATGCAGACCTCCTTGCAGCTGACAGGGTTTACCTCCACGCCGTGTCACCACGGAATGCTGTGGGCTCTTACCCCACTCGTTTCACCCTTGCCTACCAAGGTAGGCGGTTTCGTTTCTGTGGCACTTTCCCTAGAGTTACCTCCGGTTGTCGTTAACAACTGTCATGCTCTATGCTGCCCGGACTTTCCTCTCGCGCCGAAACGCCAGCGATCGCCTAACGAACTGCCATCTTTCATTATACATGACTACTGTTCGTTCTGGTGCATATCGAGAGTACGGTTTACCATGCCGTCAGCAAGCTGATTCTGTTCACGATGAACATGACGAAAGGTTACTTTATCGAACTGTGTCATCAAATGGCGAATCCGTTCATGAATCGGCCATAGCTCACGGTTTTTGATTTT
>JASLCP010000038.1 GCA_030151825.1 Candidatus Saccharimonadales bacterium | reverse complement strand
TATCGAACTGTGTCATCAAATGGCGAATCCGTTCATGAATCGGCCATAGCTCACGGTTTTTGATTTTATAGACTCCGTTCATCTGATTGACTACCAACATGCTATCGACACGAAAGTCGATCTGCCTGTAACCTAACTCGCGCGCCTTCTCAAGCCCCAGCCGGACACCATGATACTCTGCTTGATTATTCGTCGTAATCCCCAAATATTCGCCGCCTTGATCAATCACATGCTGGTTGCTGTCAATAATAACGTACCCCGCCGCTGATGGTCCTGGGTTACCGCGTGAACCGCCATCTGAATAAATAATAATCGTATTATCTGATGTATTTTTGTCATCATCTGTTTGTACTTTTTCAATACTCTCATCTGTAATAGTATCTTGCTGAATAATGCCGAGCAATAACTGCGTGAGGTCAGTCACCGTATCTTGTTGTACTTCTGACAGCTCTTTCCATAAATATTCGTCGTAGTTTGTACCCAGCGTGACTCCATGATGGCCTTCGGCAACATCGACATGATAGACGATCACGGCATACTGAATATCTCGTTCATCACGGTCAATATACGCCACCGCATCAAACAGTCGCGCCGTTTCGATGTGTAGGCCGACATCATCATGCAAGTGCCGCCGCAGCGCATCCTCAGGCTGCTCACCATACGCCAGCCGGCCACCGGGCAGCTCATATTTTCCTAGAATTGACTCCCGCCCTGTTGATCGACGCACAAAAAGTGTGCGGTTATGTTCTCTAATAATAGCTCGAACAGAGATACGCTGTTTCATTGTATTGTTCTTTTCTGTATTTGTTTGACTACCTTTTTATCTTATCACAAAAACACGCCTTTCACGGCGTGTCGACGTTCGATGGTCGGGATGACTGGACTTGAACCAGCGACCTCACCACCCCCAGCGGTGCGCGCTACCAACTGCGCCACATCCCGATATATTCTCAAAAAGCATGAAGTCCCAGAACATGGCTCTTGACGCTTGATATTCCCCGCGTACTAGCAAGGTGGGTACCCTCACTTCACCTCCGCAGAGATGAAAAATATCGGATTCCCTATCGTATGATGTTAGGAAAATCATACACGCCAAGGCGATTCTGGGACTCTTTTATTATAGCACTCAGCCGCTAGATAAGTCCAAAGATGTGCGAGAACAGCTCAATACAAAACTGAATTCCCGTCAGCATAATTTTGCCGATAATCGAACTGCCCAGCAATACAATCGCAAAGATGAAGAAGATGCCAAATTGCTCAATCAATTCCATGCCTCGACGCACGAATTCTGGTGCCAATGCGTATAATACCCGCGAACCATCAAGTGGCGGTATCGGAATCATATTAAAGATACAGAATCCAAGGTTCACCGACACGGCAGTCATCAAAATCTGAAAGGTAATACTATTCATTGGCGGCTGCGCTAGCGCATAGACACCAAAAAAGACAAAAGCAATAACAAAGTTCGTCAATGGGCCAGCCAAAGCCACTAGTGCAGCGCCCCATTCGTCATATTTAACCCTGTCAGGGTTAAATGACACTGGTTTTGCCCCACCAAAAATTGGCGCACCGCTCAGTGCCAGTACAACTGGTAGTATAATCGTCAAAAACGGATCAATATGCTTAATGGGGTTCAGCGTCAGCCGTCCCTGTAGCTTTGCCGTATCATCACCTAGCCAATACGCTACAAATCCGTGCATTGCTTCGTGCAGTGTCATCGAAAAAAGAATTACCCCAAGGGCAATCACGATCGTACCAATCATTCCATCCATCTTTCTAGTATAGCATTACCTTCTCTCTTGATATAGCATAATAAATTGAATAAAAGCTTAAAAATAGTTGACGCAATGTTCTTCTTAGATTATAGTATAAGCACTATGGCAAACAAACAGCGCAGTCGCATATCGACATCTAACAAACGTAACTGGGCGATTGGGAGTGCGATAATTATTGCATTTTTCCTCGTGGCGATTACAGGTATCGTATGGTTCTTACATGTTGGAAGTCCCGATAAGATTCTTGCGGTAGCGGACCAATTCCAACCCGATCCTAGCTGGCAGTTAGTCAGTGAACGAGTCGAAGCACCTCGAAAGACCTGCATCGATATTGAGTGTCCAAGTGTTTCGAGGCGGTGGAGAACGGGTGCGTCACTTACCCGCGACGAATTTGCGACATTACTTAAAGAGACCGGATGGGATTTTGAGATAGAGGGCAGCTGCAAAGTAGACCCAAGTGACCGCAGTGACTACACGGCGCTTTGCTCGGCAACCGGCATAATTAATAACTACAGAGTTACACTCACTGTCAGATCGTCAGACATGGGGAACGAGGGCTTTGTCGGACTAGGCGTAAGGGAGGCACGAAATGAAACCAAGTAACTACAGTGTACTGTTCATTATATTTTTTTCACTTTCAATTCTGATATTAAGATTTATAAACGCTGATACAAGTCATGCCCTCGCAGTAAATAAAGCGTGCTCCAAAGTCGAGATACTGTTCGCACGCGGCTCGGGTCAAGCGATAAACAAAGAAGATAGTGAAACTGATCGCTTTTTCAAGCAAATCAAAGGGCGTCTCAAAGAATCAGCAACACTTTCAAAGGACACATATGAACTCGGCACCGAATCCTACGGGGAATATCAATATCCTGCAGTCGCTGTCGATTTCTGGGGGCACCCGACTAACCTTATCGGCGCCTCCCTCGGGTCCGGTCAATTCTTTGCCTACGGCAATAGCGTTAAACAAGGTATCGGCGAGCTCC
>JASLCP010000013.1 GCA_030151825.1 Candidatus Saccharimonadales bacterium | reverse complement strand
AAACCAACTGATCAAGAAACTCCTTTTCACCGATACCACCTGGCGTCGGAAATTTTGGAATCAAAATTTTGCCAAGCTCAATATCGACGTGGCAACGATCAGCGATTCGTTTTGAATTCGCGACAGCCTCAGGATCGGTTTTACCCCAACGCGAAATGATATCATTCGGATCAGTCACATGTAGTTCAAAATCTTTCAAACTCATACGTTTTTCGTCACTAAGATACGAGCCCGTTCCCACACACAATAAAATTTCATGCGCCTCTTGATCATCATGGCTCAAATAATGCGCGTCACTGGTGACGACACGTGGAATATCCAGCTCTTCACTCAACCGATACAAATGCTTGTTAATATTCACCTGGACATCCCATTTGTGTGGGTGATCAGGAAAGCCGTGGTCCTGTAGTTCCAAATAATAGCGATCGCCAAACACCGATTTGTACCACGCCGCAACTTTTTTTGCCTCTTCGTAATTATCGATGCGAAGGTTTTCACCAACCTCACCACTCGCACAGCCACTCAAAATAATCAGACCTTCATTGTACTGTTCCAACAGCTCGTGATCGATACGAGGCTTGTAGTACATGCCTTCAAGATTCGCCTGCGTCGACAGTTTCATGAGGTTTTTATACCCCACTTCGTTCATCGCCAAAATAATCAAGTGATACCGCGCTTTGTCCTTACCAGGATCACGATCATGACGACTACGCGCTGCGACATAGGCCTCCATGCCAAAAATCGGCTTGATACCCGCATCAGTTGCTGCCTTATAAAATTCAATTGTGCCACTCATCGTACCGTGATCGGTAATAGCAGCCGCTTCCATTCCCATATCCTTGACCGTGTTCACTAGCGCAGTAATCTTGGTCAGACCGTCGAGTAAACTATGATGACTATGGTTATGCAAATGCACGTAATCAGACGGCTTTAAAGCCGTCGTCGCCGTCGTCCGCGTCTTCACCTGTCCCTCCATCGTTACCCTAATTATATCACTTTATTGACGCTGTTCGGTACGAAGTCGATCCTGCGCATCAATAGCCGTTTGTCCCAGCCCGGGGATATTCACAAAAAAACTCAGCACCCATACCACCAGCGCGACTACAACCGTCCCACCGATCACGCTTCCAAATCCAAAAAACACACCACGAAAAAAGTTCATAACATAGATATTACGACGATCATCATACAAATCATTAAATAATTCCTCGATAACCGTACGGCGCGCAGCCATTCTGGCATCGTGTTTTGCCGTATCGATAGCGTTTGTTTTGTTATTTTTTGAGGCCATTTTTGACGTCCTCAACAACCTGCGCACCTTGGTCCTTGTATTTTTCGGCTGCCGCCAAAACGTCATCCGATAAATCGACCGCTTTATCTTTCAGTTCTTGTGCGCGCGCCTTGATATCCTCGCGCGTTTCTTTACCACTTTTTGGCGCTGTCAACACACCAGCAACGATCCCCGCAACCATTCCAATGACCGCTCCAAATGCAAACCTTCTAGACATCCTAACGTTTCCTTTCTCGCTTGGCTTTTGCCGTGAACTTCTTGGCGTGTTTTAGTAATGTGCCAACAACCAAGCTCGGTGCACCGAATGCACTGATCGTATGAACAACACCTTCGATTTCATTGGCTGTTCGTTTTGCCGACTCTGTCACTGACCGAATTTGCTGCGTCAAGCGAATCAACAGTACTGTCAAAACAATCCCAACCAGCAAAAAGAGTGCTAAGAAAATCGACAGAATAATAACCAGAATTTGTGCCCAATCCATAATATATCCTTTTATTAGGTTCTGTATTTAGTATAGCAGACTTATATTACCTACGCTTTGAGACGTTTTTCTAGATACTCACGGAGCGCTACGCCCATTTCATCGTGCTTGAGCCCGAAATCAATCACCGTTTTGAGGTATTCGAGCTTGTCCCCCGTATCGTAATACACGCCATTTTTAATCTCGCAGGCATAATGCGCGATACCATCATCAATCATCTGCTGCATAATCGGCTGAATAGTAAACTCACCCGTCCCATCGTATGCCTGTTTAGCCGTCTCCAAATACGAAAATAGTTTGCCGGTAAGTAGATAGCTACTGACCGAGGCAAGATTTGACGGTGCATCTTCTTTGCCTGGCTTTTCGATAATATGCGAAATCTTCATTAATCCCTCGTCCATTGCCTCGCCCGCCACAATACCGTATCGACTATACTCACTGTCGTCAACTACTGGCTTGCAGGTAAATACTGGCCCCCCGTGCTGGTTATACACCTCGACCATTTGGCTAAAGCGTGTCGGACTCGCCACAATAAAATCATCAGCAAAGGTATAGATAAACGGCTCGTCTTCGTTAATCAAATGCGACACGCAGTCCAATGGCGTTGCATTACCATACGGTCCTTTTTGACGAACATAGATAAAGTTTGCCATGTTCGATAGTTCATCGAGTGTATCGATCAGGGGACGTTTTTTTTCACCACCAGCCCGCAAGTTCGCGAGCAAATCTTCGTTCGGCGTATCAAAATGATCTTCGATCGAACGTTTATTACTACTTCCGACGATAATAATATCTTTGATACCCGCCTCAACTAACTCTTCAACAACATATTGAATAATCGGTTTGTCAATCAGTGGTAACATTTCTTTGGGCATCGCCTTGGTTTGTGGCAAAAATCGTGTTCCGAACCCTGCTGCTGCGATAACTGCTTTAGTTGGCTGTTTCATTCTGAATCTCCTTTAGCTTTTCATAGGCCAAAAATACGGCTTCTGTATCAGTCATTCGACCCCTCCGCGCATTATCAAATAACTGACTGATTGATATCTCTTTGACGGCAATGAATTCGCCATCATCGGTATGTTGCTCTCCGTCTCTAACGCAATCACGTGCCAAAAAATAATGCCACTCACCATTCGAGTACGCATCTTTATACATTTTTCCCAGATACTCCATCGAGTCCGCGATATATCCCGTCTCTTCATGAAGTTCGCGGCGCGCCGCTGCTTCAATTTCCTCACCTTTGTCATGACCACCACCTGGCAATTCTTCGAAAATCTTTTCGGGTCCTGGCCGAAACTGCTCGGCAATGACAACCGTATGAGTAGACGTAAGAGCGATTGTAGCAATTGATATAGTACCAGGCTTTGACATCGTGTAATACTCTTGCGCTTTACCCGCCGGATCAGTAAAGAGCTTGCGCGTTATATAGCGCCAGCCAATCTTCGTCACCTCTGGGCTACCGTTACGTTTCCACGGCTCCATAGTATTATAATCGCTCGCGGATTAGTTTTTGCGCAAGTGCGGGGTTCGCCTTGCCCTGTGATTTTTTCATGATTTGGCCAACCAAATAGCCGATGGCCTTATCTTTACCGTTTTTGATGTCATCCAGCGACTGAGCACTCGCAGGATCGGCCAATACTTCATCGACAATAGCCGCAATGGCCGACTCGTCACTGACCTGCAACAAGTTCTTTGACTCAGCAAGTGTGCGCGGATTCGTCGCACCAGCCATCACATCGTTAAACAATTCACTAGCAGCATTTGATGAAATCTCATTCTTTTCTGCCATATCAGCCAACATCACTAGGTCATCAACACTGGCCGTCGTATCAACTGTCTCGTCTTCGGTCGAGAGGTTACTCGCAATCCAGTTTGCCACTCGACGTGCCGCTTTTTGGTCACGTGCAACAACTTGTGACAGTAGCGATGCCAACGGTTGCTGCGCCAGTACTGTGTTGATAACAGATTTATCAACACCCAGCTGTGCAAACTCAGCACGATATTCCGGCGGTAGTTTTGGTACCTCCGATTGGATCGCCGTAATCTCTTCGTGTGTCAGGATAATCGGCGGAATATCAGCATCAGGCATATAACGGTAATCTTGTGCGTCTTCTTTGCTACGCTGCGATGTTGTCGTCATCGTATCGTCATTCCAACCGCGCGTCTCCTGAACAACTTGTTCACCATTTTCGAGTAGTTCAACTTGGCGATTAAATTCATATTCAGCAGCCTTTTCGACACTCCGGAACGAATTGAGATTCTTTACCTCGGCACGTTTGCCAAGCTCGCTTGACCCACGTGGTGCTACCGATACGTTCACATCAAAACGCATATTGCCATGATACAAATCACCCAGGGTGACGCCCGCATAGGTCATTAGTTTATGAAGCTCGGCGGCATAAGCGCGCGCTTCGGCTGGCGAATGGATGTCGGGTTCGGACACAATTTCGATCAGCGGTGTTCCTGCCCTGTTCAAATCAACCAAGCTATGATCACCATAGTGCGTCAACTTGCCAGCATCTTCCTCCATATGCGCATGATGAATATGCACGCGAGCCGTCGATCCGTCATCAAGTGGCGCATCGATATATCCCGCAAGAATAATCGGCTGATACATCTGTGTTGTCTGATATCCCTTGGGTAGATCGGGGTAAAAATAGTGCTTGCGGTCAAACCGTGACACCGTTGCAATATCAGCGTTCAACGCCTTACCCGCTCGGATCGCCAAATCTACTGCATGACGATTGAGCACCGGCAACATGCCAGGCAGCCCAAAATCAATCGGTGTGACGACACTATTTGGTGACTTGTCGCGCGCATCATTATCAGCACTGCTAAATAATTTTGTGTCTGTCGCCAGCTGAACGTGACACTCAATGCCGATCGTTAGTTCGTATTTTGCCAATGTCTCCGCCGATGCCATCTAAATCGCTCCCAAATCTTTTAGTCCTAGTTTGAATCCGGCCAATGCACGACGCGCTTGATCATACGATACGCGTACATCCGGTTCGTGAGCAATTTTGTTGCGAAGTTTGTGCGCCTGCCACACTGCGTCACGATTACTCCAGGTATCACGAGCAAACTTCATACGGTCGCCCATCGTCTGACCTCTAATGCCGCGCTCGCGCAACGCATGGTCAAGTAGCTTGTCGGCATTCATCACAGCCAAATGATAACTCGCCTCGTTATCTTTGGCTAGCGACTGCTCAATCGTCATCCAACGGCTGCGGTAGCGATCGACATCAAGGACCGTTCGACCTTTTTTGGTAAGTGTAATAACCGCAAATAACAGCACACCGATGATAATAATCGCTGCAAACAGAATAATGATTGATGGACCCATACTGCTACACCTCCTCGACTGACTGCGCCAGTGCTAGTAGCGTCGCGTCGCTTTGCTGCCGTCCCATCAATTGGACACCGACTGGTAGTCCCGCGTCGGTCTGGCCAGCCGGCACACTCACCGCCGGAATGCCAGCAAGACTAGCGGCAACTGTCATAATATCAGAGAGATACATCTTGACCGGATCGGACGTATTCTCACCCAGCTTGAACGCCGGCGTCGGACTCACTGGCCCAACCAATACATCACACGTTTCAAACAATTGATTATACTCATTGATGAGTAACGTACGGGCTTTTTGTGCCTGTTGGTAGTAGGCATCGAAATAGCCGCTCGACAGCACATAACTACCGATCATAATGCGGCGCTTGTTTTCGGTGACAAAACCCTCATCACGCGATTTACCGTATAGTTCCGCTAGTGTCTTTATTCCCTCAGCACGGTGCCCATAGCGCACGCCGTCATAACGCGCAAGATTGCTACTGATTTCAGCCGGCACAATAATGTAGTACATCGCAAGGGCGTAGTGTACCATAGGCAGACTCACCGTCTTGATAGTATGTCCCGCTGCTTTTAGCCGTTCGACATAATCAGTCACGCGTTGTTTGACATCGCCGTCAACATCGTCAGTCATAAACTCTTCAATCACGCCAATCGTGAGAGAATCCTCAAGCGTCGCTGGTGCAAAAAAGTCCGGCAATGTCGTCATGTCACGCGCATCGCGACCAGCCATAATATCCATGATAAGCGCTGCGTCCTCAGCTGTTGTTGCAAAGGTACCGATAGTGTCGGTACTACTGGCCATTGCCACGACACCGTAGCGACTGACAGTACCATAGGTCGGTTTAATACCCACCACGCCGTTAAAGCTAGCTGGCTGACGGATCGAGCCGCCTGTATCGGTACCCAGTGCAAATGGTACGACATCGAGTGCCGTCACGACTGCCGATCCACCGCTACTACCGCCAGCGACACGCGTTTGGTCATGGGCATTTTTGGTTGGACCAAACGCCGAGTTCTCGGTGCTCCCACCATGAGCAAAGGCATCGAGATTTGCCTTGCCGATACAAATTGCACCCTCTGCCTCGAGCCGTTCGACTGCTGCTGCCTGTAGTGGTGCATCAAAATGCTCCAGCATCTTGCTGGCAGCCGTCGTTGGTGCACCAAACGCCAAAAAGTTATCTTTAACCACAAACGGTACACCTGCCAGTCGTCCGGTAATTTCACCTGCGTCAACCGCTTTGGCGCGTTCCAGCGCCCGTGTCTCGGTCAGCGACAATAAAGCGTGATAGTCATCAATTAATTTGGCTTTTTCGAGCGCTGCGTCAACCGCCTCAACAGCAGACATCGCAGCATAATCAGCAATACGCACCATACTTCTTACAATACTTTCGGAACTTTAATTTGATACTCACCAGTGTCAGCCGCAAGCGCCAACAATTCATCGCGCCCAATCTCTGGCGTAACAACAGCATCATCGCGCCAAACATTCGACAACCCCGTCACTTGATACGACGGCTCGATGTCGGTTGTATCGAGGTCCGATAATTGTTCGACGTAGCCAAGAATATTTTCGATATCAATCCGAAGTATTTCTACTTCGTCGTCTTTGAGCTGCAAGCTACTCAATTGTGCAAGGTGTTGCACATCATCGCGAGAAATATGTGTCATAGAGCCCATTATAGTACATTTCAGTAACAGATGTCACTGCTTTGATTTTTTATATGTAACATGATATAATAGAATTATACGCATATAGACATTCTGTATCGTACGCACAGATTAGGAGGGCGCCATGAAGCGTCTTTTTTGTTTGCTAGCGGCTGTCGCGCTACTGGCAGGCTGTTCGGTTACTGACGAGGTAGCCACTGAGCCTGTCATCCATGGCGCCAGCCCTGCCCCATCGCAGGTCAACGATACCATCGGCCTTCCAGGCGATATCAAACCGGTACTCCCTGGCGTTCCGATCAAAATCGTTGCCACAGCCTGCGGCACGCAGAGTAACGTCTACACAATCACGGTACGCTTAGCACTACGCGTCAAGCAGTCCGGCAAGCTTGTTGTCAGCCTGGGTATTCGTCAGCAAAACACCAGCGACTACCGCTGGTCGGTGGACGAGTCCATTGTCAATATGTCACCGAATATCGTCCCCTGGAGCAAGAACTTCGTTATCGAAACACCAGCAACCGACGACGTCTATCTCAAATTGGTTGCTGTCGGTGGCGACGAACAGCGCAACAATTCGAACCAGCACTACACCGAGTACACGCCAGGTGGCGGCGACAACCCGTCCATCCCCAGCACTCAGTGCGCAATGGCCCCCTAGTCCGTCCGCTCCGCTTGCACGCCAGCAAGCGGAGCCTTTTCTTTATTCCCAGCGAAATACCTTAAAGGCAATCAGATAAATCACCACCATCCATAGCACCACCAGACCAATCTGCGGTGCAATATCAATTAGCGTCTTGCCCTCAGTCGCGATCAAGCGAATCCCGTCGATCACCGGCGTCAACGGCAAAAAGTTCGAAATCGTCTGCAACCACTCTGGCATCAAAAAGCGTGGAAAAAATGTCCCCGACAAAAACATCATCGGAAAAACAATAATATTACTCATCGGAGCCGCTTGCCGCTCGTTCTTGGCCCATCCGCCAAGCGCTAGTCCAATCCCTAAAATCATCACAATACCGAGCACCAAAAAGGCCGCCAGCTCCAGGTAATTACCGACAACCTCGAGATGAAAAACAACAATCGCCACCACAAACATAATTGCCAGACTCACTAGCCCAATAATCGCCTGTCCCATCATCGTCGCCAAAAAGTACTGCCAGACCTTCAGCGGGGTGGTCGACAGACGCCGCAAAATCCCCATTTTCTTGAGCTCTGGAAACACATTCACAGGCCCAAAAATTCCCATACCAATGATGGCAAAGCCAAGCAACCCTGCAAACGTATAATCAAACGCGGATAAACTCCGTTCATTCAACTGCGTCGAAGTGACCGTAAATGGTGTGTCGGTATGCACAAACTGAGCATTAATCACCTTAAACTGCGCATCAAGTACCGAGGCCAAGGCCTGTCCCGACTGCTGATTATTTTGCGTATAGATGACCCGCGCCTGGCCACTCGGGTAGCTCGTCTCTGGGTTGACCATGCCGAACTCCTTTGGCAACACAATCGCCGCATCCAGTTGCGATTGGCTCATCTTCGTTTTTGCCTCGTCCAGTGTCGTAATGTCCTTGTCGACTTTTAGGACCTTGCTATTATTTGTCTGTTTGACAAAATCAGTCGAAAACTGACTTTGTGACTGGTTGATTATCGCCACTTTAAACGATACGTTACCGCTGCCACTGTTGATACTCCCGAACACAAACAAGAAGATTAGCGGAAAGACAATCGTAAAGAAAATAGCCAATTTATCACGGAAAAATCGTTTGGTATTAATTTTGACAAATACCCCAACGGTATATAGTGACTGTTTCATTACACACCCTCCCGGAGATGCTTGCCCGTAAGATCGATAAAGACATCCTCTAAGTTCGCTTGCTCGACGTACTGTTTCTTCTTAAATCCGCGTTTGAGTAGTTGTTTAATCAAATTCTTGGGCGTATCAATCGCGATAATTTTACCACTATCCATCACTGCAATCCGATCACATAGTATCTCAGCCTCATCCATATAGTGCGTTGTCATGATCACGCTAATGCCGCGGTCGCGCACCTTCTCGATCAGCTCCCATAAATGACGGCGCGCCTGCGGGTCAAGCCCGGTCGTCGGCTCATCCAAGAAAAAGACCTTCGGACCATGGACCAGCGCCGTTGTAATACTCAGCCGTTGCTTTTGCCCGCCCGATAATTCTTCGACATAATTATCCGCTTTCTCCTCGAGGTCAACATCTCGCAAAAACTGCATCGGGTCAACTTTTTCACCGTAGGCTGCCGCGAATAGCTCAACTACTTCACGTAATTTCGTTTTGTCCTGAAAGGCTGGTGTTTGTGGCTGAACCCCAATCAAATATTTGACCTGTTGTGGATTTTTGCGCACATCAACCCCATCAATCCGTACTGCTCCATCGTCAATCGGTCGTAAGGTCTCCATCATTTCGAGCGTGGTGGTTTTGCCCGCGCCGTTCGGTCCCAAAATACCAAAAATCTCGCCCTTTTTCACCGTAAAACTAATCCCGTCCACTGCTTGTTTATCGTCGTAGCGTTTCTTCAAATTTTCGACTTCTACCATTGCTTTCATATCTTTTTATAGTACCACCATCGTCTTGCTCTTTATAGTAGAACTTCGTATACTGGACAAGAGACATCTGATGAAAATAAAAAAGAAAAAAGATCTTATCCGGCTCGTCACGGAGTTTGCCAAGCTGCAGCTAGCAGGCTATATCCCATTTTGGGGAAAATATATCGGCTTTGCATTTTTTGATAAATTCACATCGGTCCCTACCTTTTATGCGCTGCTTATTCCGATGATCCTAGCGAACATCATCTTTTTTTATGTCGACGACAAATGGGTTTTTTCACAGCCAAAAAATGGCGTCAAAAAAACGACTTTTGAAGTCGTCAAATTTATCTTCTTTATTCTTCTCAGCGAAATCATCGTCTTTATTATCACCTACGGACTGTATAGTTTTGCCGATGTCACACCATACATCGGCCAATTCGTATCAGGAATTATTATGGCAGTTTGGACCTTCTTTGGCCTACGGTTTTGGGTGTTCAAACGCGAGTCAATCAAACAAAAACGAAAAACGCGCCGTCGTCAGAAAGCGCGTTCTCGCCGTAAGGCAACAGTCTAAGTTATCGGGCGTCGATAAATGTATGCGCGCGACCTGACGCACCGCCACGACCAGTTCGACCAATACGGTGAACATAATCTTCGTACGTTTGTGGTGTGTCAAAATTAATCACATGCGATACATTCGGGATATCCAAGCCGCGTGCCGCGACATCGGTCGCAACCATAACTTTAACGTGATTATCACGGAACTGCTTGAGCGCTTTTGAACGCTGTGCTTGATTCTTGTTACCGTGAATTGCCACTGATGGAATACCGCTGTTATGCAGGTGATCGCTCAAACGCTGCACGCCAAATTTTGTTTCACCAAACACTAGTACCTTATCGTAACCATCTTGTGCCAGCAAGTCGGTCAATAGATCAACCTTATGACCACGGTCGCGAGCTTCGATAACATCTTGCTCGACATGATCACTGGTTTCAGCCGTTCGTACCGATACAGTTGCTGGATCGCGCAAGAACGTCTTGGTCAATGCTTCGATTTCGGGGGTAATTGTCGCGCTAAAGAAAAGCGTCTGACGTTCACGCGGCATCGCATCAACAATTTGACGAATATCCGGCAAAAAGCCCATGTCGAGCATACGGTCAGCCTCATCCAAGACTAACGTTGTCATATTATCAAGCTTAAGAACACGTCGCTGTAACAAATCTTTGATACGACCTGGTGTTCCAATCACAACGTGCGGACGGCGGCGCAAGTCGCGAATCTGACGGTCAACGTTCATGCCACCGACTAGCAACGTCGAAAAGAGGCCAAGTCCACGACTAAAGTCACGGAATTGCTCGTTAATTTGCTGAGCCAGCTCACGAGTTGGCGCAATAATCAGCACACTTGGACGCAACATAATACCACTTTGGCGTTCAATAATCGGCAACAGGAATGCTGCCGTCTTGCCTGTACCGGTATTGGCAAGACCGATGACGTCGCGGCCCTCGATAATATGTGGAATCGCTTGATCCTGAATAGCACTCGGGGTTTCATATCCCTTATCAGCAATATTATGCTGAAGTTCTGCGCCAAACGGAAAGTCAACAAATTTGTGTGTTGATTCGTAAGCGACTTCTTCGGCTTTAGCGACTGCTTTGTTGATAAATTTTGAGGGATGGATGAACTTTTTAGCAGGACCCTTACGGCCTCCGCCACGACGACCACCGCCGTTACCGCCAAAGCGGCTGCTTGCTTTTGGACGTGACCCATTAGGACGAGTCGTTCGTCGGTTTGAAGTATATGACATAACTACCTTTCGTTATTCGGTTGATTATCTTGTGCAGACAGTGGCCATGTCGGGGCCAGAGAATAACGAGAGGATATTTCGGTGGTAGCGCCATGGTGATAGATCACTCATGTATATATTGGGGCGCTCGTCTTTGAAAGAGGCTCGAATTCATCGAATGCAACTGCTCTTAGTATACACTATTTCCGGTGGATATAACAGAGGAAAACAGGTCTACTAAAGGCTATAGCTCTATTATAGCACATAGTAATAACAAAGTCAATTACTGGCGATAGAACGGATCTTCATGCGGCGTCTGAGCAGCAGGAGGTGCCGAAGGTGGTATCGCAGAAGGTTGTTGGTATGGTTGCTGTGGCGAAGGCGGCGTTACCGACTGAACGGGTGGCTGCTGTTGGTATGACTGCGGCGCGAGAGACGGCTGCTGCGGCTGCACTACCGGTGACTGCGGTAGCTGCTGCACCGGCGGAGGTGTATTTGTAGTCTGCGGTTGCGGCGCAGCATATATTGGAGCCGAAGGAGGTGTCGTCACTACCGATGGCGCTGGCGCAACACCATAATGCCCCACTCGCAGGTAATCGAGCCGGCGTTTTTGCACCAAGAACAACACTGTCGATCCTACCGTTACGATTACTGCAATTACTAGTACCGCGATAAGAACCCCTACTAGTTGATTCATCAACGAAGTATCAGCAGCACTCCCTTTTTTGCTTGCCGCAAGCTTGGCGAGGGGAGTAGCAAACTCGTTAAATCTATACTGAGTACCCGCCTTGGCAAACAGCTGCTGAGCGGATGCATAGTCTGCCTTCAAATATGCAGCCACGCCATCATTCCACTGCTTGGTTGCCTCACTCGATTGATTCAGCGAAATATTATTTGCATCAAGCAAGCTCATCAACTCATCAGACGGACGAATCGTCCCATTTCCTAAACAGTACTGATCTGGGCAATACAGCAGACCATAGATGCCAAAACCAACGAGCTTACCTGATGCATCAAACACCCCGCCACCGTCAGTCCCAGGGATAATTGGGTCGTTCGTCTGAATCAATTGCATGTCTTCATTTTTGTAGGTCTGATTCACAGAAGACGTCATAATACCAGGCGCATTTTGGTTTTTTGCAATTGCCAGCGAACTATCACTAAAGGTCTGATACCCCATAACGTTCAGCTGGTCATTTGTTTTGACGATACTACCCTTGCCGATCAATACGTGCTGGAATGAGCCATCAGCCTTCAGCAAGCCCACATCATTCTTGGGTGGCTTGGCATCAAATGTTGTCTGCAGTGACTTATCGACTTCATACTTTGCTTTCACAAATTTTGCTGGAATGACCGTATCAGAATAAGCAAATGAGGGGCGAGCGCCAGTACTCGCATCAACGACGAGGGGTTTACTTGTCGGCTGAATAGCGTAGCTATAGGCGTCCTTAGTTGGAGTGACATAATTATCTGGGATAATCGAGCTGATATTCTCGATTTTAGCAAGCGCCTCTTGATCTCCTGTTTGCGCTCCTGTTTTCAGATACTCAGCATCAGATTCAAGAATCAGCCGAGCATCAAGCAAGTATTTGAGTACTCGATCAAGACGATTCAATAAATCTTTTTGGCTATCAGCAAAATTGATATAGCCGTTGATCGCTGCTTTGGGGCTAAACTGCACTGCCCGACCAGTTGTCGCAATGTAGCCGTCTTTTGATACCAGCGTACCCGATGACAGTCGACCTACACAGGCATCAGTAAGTGTCGTAATCACCTCGCCAGACGCAACCTTGAGGTTCAAGTCAGCGCAATAAAGTGTGCCGATACGCACCACACTCGGCTGATTTCTCGCGACTGCGCGAAGTTCATCAACATTACTGTAATAGCGTGGTGTCGGCGTTTCGAACGCCAGCGGGTCTTTCTCGGTGACAACCGGTGCGGATACCGAATCAGTCTTATCCTTACCTGCCGCATCAGTTGTCTTTGCAGGTACGCCTGCTTTTTTGTCGGCACCAGACGTCGTGCCAGTCGCATCTTCAGTATCCGCTTTGGCGGTAATTACTTCTGGCTTCTTGAACCGCAGTGACTGCATAGCTTGTTCGCCCAGCGCCGCATCGTTACGTGAATTCGGTCGAACATTGCTAATACAGGCCGAATACGGAATACCATTTTGAATGGTGTAGTAGCAGTCATCATATTTGACATTGACGATACGATAATTTTCGTTACGCGTCGTAAAGCGCACACGCTGGTACTTGACGTCATTGATTGTCTGCGACGATGGTTTTGATGCATCAATCGATACTGTCGTCCCATCATCAGCCGTTTTGGCCGCCTGCCGTTGATCAGTGCTGATTTTGACAAATAGCGCTAACTGCGACAAGCCTTTGTAGTCAGGTTTTTCAGCGTTGTCCGTCAGTAGTTTTGGCGACAGCGACGAGACGACTAGCTGTGGGGGGTCTGTAACCGCAGAGCGATCCGAGTCACTACTTTCGGCAGGGGTAATTCGCACCGATACGTAGTCACGTGGCGTGCGTAACTCATCATTCTCGTAATACGAGCTCGTCAGTTCTTTGCCGCTTGCATCAACAGGCGGTGTTGTTTCGGCATAACTCACGAATAAATGATTGTCGTACTTCAGCATAAAACCGTGCGTTGATTCAACTGGCACCAACTTTGCGAGCTGAGCAGTCGGCTGTAGGGTTTTTGCAAGATCACGTCGACCCGTTTCATCATCAGCGGATGTGCGCGGGATAATCACTGCCAATGCAATCACCACAAGCACAACAATCGCCCCAGTGATAATCATCAAAAGTTTTACCACACGAGCAAGTGGGGATGACAGCGTCTGTGTTGCCGCTCGGATTTTCTCGTCTTCCTGAGGAATGTGCGGGTTTATCGAAGAATCTTGCATACGTATGCTTAGTGTAGCATAAGCGGTTACATTTTTGTACGAATTTCAGCAATCAAATCACGCAGCTCTGCAGCTTTTTCGAACTCAAGATTAGCACTCGCCAGCTCCATCTGACCCGTCAAATCTTTGACCAGCGATCCATATTCATCTTTTGGAATCTTTTTCAGATCAACTTTCGGTTTGCCGTCATCCTTCATCGGGATAAGTGCGCGAAGACCTTCGTCGATTTCCTTGGCAACACTCGTCGGAGTAATGCCGTGTTCGGTGTTGTACGCCTCCTGAATACCACGGCGGCGATTCGTCTCATCAATCGCGGCTTGCATAGAATCAGTCACGCGGTCAGCATATAGCAATACACAGCCATCCTGATGACGAGCGGCGCGGCCAATCGTCTGTACCAATGCGCTGGTTGAACGCAAAAAGCCTTCTTTGTCGGCATCCATAATCGCCACCATGCTGACTTCTGGCAAATCCAGACCTTCACGCAGCAGGTTAATCCCCACCAGCACATCATAGACACCTAGTCGTAAATCACGCAGAATATCGCCGCGCTCCAGCGTATCGACCTCGCTATGAATATAGGCCGTTTTGATATCAAGTTCTTGCAGATACTGACTCAGATCTTCGGCCATTCGCTTGGTTAACGTTGTCACAAGAACGCGTTGCTGTTTGGTAATTCGGTCGCGAATCTCAGCAATCAAATCATCAATCTGGCCATCGGTTGGACGAATATCGAGCACCGGATCGAGCAGTCCCGTTGGACGAATAATCTGCTGAGCGGGCTCAGGACTATGCGATAATTCGTACTCGCCTGGCGTTGCCGACACATAAACCGCTTGATTGATATGAGTATTGAATTCGTCAAACCGCAGTGGACGGTTGTCGAGTGCTGATGGCAAGCGAAATCCATGCTCGACCAATACTTCTTTTCGTGCGCGGTCACCGTTATACATACCGCGGACCTGCGGCAGCGTCTGGTGGCTTTCGTCTACCAAAAGTAGCCAATCATCGGGAAAATAATCGATGAGTGTTGCCGGCTGTTCACCCGGTTCGCGATTAGTCAGGTAGCGGCTATAGTTCTCGATGCCCTTGACAAAGCCCGTTTCTTCCAGCATTTCAATATCGTATTTAGTGCGCTGAGACAAACGTTGCGCCTCAAGTAATTTATCGTGTTTTTCAAACCACTCCATGCGTTCGGCATATTCTTTTTTGATACCCTCGATGGCACGGGCAACTTTATCTTTGGGTGTCACATAGTGACTACTCGGGAAGATGCTGATTTCATGCGGCTCACCTAAAATTTCACCAGTTAACGGATCGATCCGCGTAATTCGGTCAACCTCATCACCAAAAAATTCAATCCGATACGCCACATCACTTCCAGCAGGAAAGACATCAATCACATCGCCCTTCACTCGGAACGTACCGCGATGGAAATCAATATCATTACGCTGATACTGGATATCGGTCAGCCAACGCACAAATTTATCTTGTTGGCGTTTTTCTCCGGTCTTTACGGTAATCGACATTTCTGCATAATCATCGGGTGATCCAATACCATAGATACAACTAACGCTAGCGACGATAATCACGTCACGATGCGTCAGCAGTGCTGTCGTCGCCGCGTGACGCAGTCGGTCAATCTCATCATTAATCTTGGAATCTTTTTCGATATACGTGTCACTACTACTGATATATGCCTCTGGCTGATAGTAATCAAAATAGCTGACGAAATAATGCACCTCGTTATTCGGGAAAAAGGCCTTGAATTCGCTATACAGCTGCGCCGCTAAGGTTTTGTTGTGCGCCAACACCAATGTCGGCACCTGTCGATCGGCAATAATATTTGCCATTGTAAAGGTCTTACCACTTCCCGTGACACCCAGTAGCGTCTGTTCGCGTTCACCCTTGTCGAGCCCCGCAATCAACTGAGCAATTGCCGTTGGCTGATCACCGGTCGGTTGATATTTTGTCTCGAGCTGGAATGGGATAGTATCCATCCCTCTAGTATACCATCCTCGTCTGTTTAACCGCGGCCAGAGCGTTTAGCGCTGACATGTCCGTCAGTACCATCGTGTTCAAAATCAGCATACTTCTTGTCGAGTGCCTCAATGACTTTCTTGATCAAGCGATCAGGATTGGTATCATAAATCACATCGTTCGCACCAGGCGATTCAATTTCCTTTAGCAAGGTTGGTGTAAAGTCAGCCAAGCCTCCGCTCCCCAGTAGCACACCACAGACCTTGCGGCTCTCGAGTGCTGTCGCGAGTTCGTGCAAGCTGCCCATGCGTCCACCGACAGTTACGACCGCGTCGGCACTACGCACCAAGTGGATGTCGCGGCCAACGTACTCCATACCCGTAAAGTTAATATAATCAAACTCAACCGTCGGTAATTTATAGACCATCACGTGCTCGCGGAACGAGCTGGCCGGAGAAAAACCAATCGATGCACCATGAGCACTTTTGACACTCATAAAGCCCATAGCTGCGTAATGTGGCAACCCTACTGTCGCTCCCGTGAGCAGCGTCTTGTGCTGCAGCGCAATACTTCGCCCCAAATCATACGCAAGCTGATGAGATGTCGTGACCGTCTCGCCACTGGCTGCACCTGATACACAAATTTGATATTTCATCGATATAGTCCTCCTGTCGGGGTTAGTTTTTCTGGGGCAATCATGTCATTGTCGAGCTGCTTGAGTATCTGCTGGTTCAAGTTTGGAAAACCCATATAGCGGATAAACAACTCGTTCCACAAGCTCTCGCGGAAATGATAGGCATAACGGTGCTGATACGGTTCGCGGTTAGAATACGCAAAACTAAGATCAAATAAGTTAAACGCCACAGGAAAACCATCGCGCAGCAGTGCGACATAGTCGAGATTTTGCCAAAAACGGAGCTCCGGATCAATCTCAAATAATAAATCTTCGGCGCGGCGCCAATGAAGGTCTTCGGGTTGAACGTGTGGCTGAAATGCCTCGGGATGCGCTTCGTTATCAAGCTTGCCAAAATAACGCTGAATCACCCGCCAGTGAATGTGTTGACCAGCCATCTGCGAGGCGTTACCCGGATCAGCGTTAAGTGTCTCTACAACAACCTTGCCAAATGACGGGCCGGTCGCTTTGGCTTTAAAAAACGTCGAATACAGTTTTACTTCGTTCATATAATGAAGCAGCAACGGGAGTGATTTGAGTGCCAAGCCACGCATCGTCGTCTGTTTCATCGGCACCACGACAATCACACCGAGCTCTTTCGAGTGCGTAACATTGTGTAATTTCTTTTTGACAAAGTGTTCGGCAAGATCCGTATATTTATCATGATTCATGACAACGATTTTCATGTCGCGCTCTTCGTAGTCACTTGCAGTGACCGTTTTGAAGAGTTCATTATAGGCAAGGAGCCATTCGGGACCTTCCGAGAATCGTAACGCTGGATAGACTTCGTCAAATGGCTCACTCGCGAGCATGTCATCGAGTGTCGCATAGCCCAGTGTCTTGATCAGATTATTAGGGGGCATTTGCGCCAATAGCTTTTTGACTGAGTCGTGCTTGATAACAAACACTTTTCGCGGAAACGATACTTTATTCGCAGCCTCAACCATCAGCGGCACCATATGAGCGACATTCTCTGGCTCGGTGGCACCGATTAATTTTGCCAAACGCACATTGTCTACTGCCACACGATTCATCAGCGCTTGGTAAATCTCGCGGCCGGTCGAATCAGCCGGATCCAGTCGCAGCTGACGCATGCGATCATGTGCACTAGCCAGGATATCACCAATCAGCTTGGTGTCGGCGGCATATTGTCCACTCGCCTGCTCAAGCTGCCGGATACTGTGCGAAAACAGCGGCTCTTCAGCGTTCAGTAAATCTCGTAGTACGTTCCCCATTGCTAGTCCTGATTATATCATGCTCATGCTTATTCGTACTCAAAATGGTTTTTCGTGGAGCGGCATATGGTGCAACATGACGCCTCGCGATAAAATACCCGTTTTGGCTCCAATATGACTAACAACAGACGTCGAGTTGGCGCTGGCGAAAATCACGCTGTCTTTGAGCGATTTACCCTGAGCCCACTGCGACAAAAAGCCCGACCCCAACGCATCACCAGCGCCAGTCCGATCAATCACCCGCACGTCCTGGTACATACCTGCCCTGAGTATTGTCGTGCGATCACTGGCGACCAGTCCATTTGGACCATCGGTAATGATGGCCACTGGCACATAGTGATGGATATGCCGAATCAACTCTTCAAGCGTCTCGCCTGTCACAATCCGTTGTGCCTCATCTTTGTTAAGCGTTAAGATTTCGACGTCTTCCAGTAGACCACGAAGTTTTTGCGGATGCGCCAACTCTTTTTTGCCGGGGTTAAACATAATCTTGATGCCATGTCTGCGCGCCTCGCTAAATAGCGCATTCAAAATTGAGAACTCGCCCCCCAGCGTCGACACATATAGCCAATCCGCCTGCATATCTTTAATACGAAAATCACGCAGTTGATAATGAGTCGAGGCTCCACGGTATGTCAGTACCGTACGCTCGCCATTCGGTGCCAAGAGAAGCACCGAGTAGCCCGTACTATAACGATGACTATAGCCGACGTACGACGTATCGACACCTTCGTAGTCCAGCGCATCAAGTACAGCACGACCAGCTGGGTCATGACCAATCACTCCCATAAAGACCGCGTCCATTCCTTGACGCGCAAACGTCACTGCGGCATTCGTAGCACCACCACCGGTACTAAATGTGATGTTGTTAACATCAGCCTTAGCACCCAGCTCGAGCTGCAAAAATTGCTCGGACGTCGCTTTGTCGCTGACAGGCTTAAACTCGTCACTGTGACTCAAAAATACATCCTGGACTGCCGCGCCAACAGCAATAATCTTGATATGTTTCCCACTCATTTATATGTAGTATACCACTTATGGTTATCAAACGGCGAATGACTAGACGACAGCTTTGCCAGCGCTGCCAAATGCCTGGATTTTGTCTTCGACAACTTCTTGGACAGCCGTGTAGACTTCGGGCATTAGTTTAACCACAGCGTATTCGTCGGGATGATCGGCCAATACTTTCTCGAGGGTTTTGCGGAAGGCGTAGCGCATATCACTATTGATGTTAATCTTGCTGACACCAATTTTCGCTGCTTCCTCAAAGTAGTGCAGTGGCGTACCACTCCCTCCATGCAAGCTGATGTGCACCTTGGATGCGTCACGTAGCTGCTGTAATAATTCCAAATCAAGGACTTTTGGCACCGGATACTTCCCGTGGAGATTGCCGATAGCTGCCGCAAATGTATCAACACCGGTTGCATCAACAAATGAGCGTAAGCTTTCTGGCGTCGAGAATGTCTTTTTGATCGTATCATAATCGATCGCATCTTTGTGGACATTCGACGAACCGCCAAAGTAGTGCGGCTCACTTTCGACGAGTGCACCAGTAAACTTAGCATATTCGACGACTTCTTTAGTTTTTTCGATGATTTCTTCGGTTGTGGTGTCGTGGTTGGCCTGTGAAATATCAATATGGATAAATTCATATCCCGCATCAATCGCTCGCTTACAATCTTCGACAGTAGGGCTATGGTCAAGATTAACGTACATCTCGATGCCATATTCATCTTTGTAGTTGTCAACCATATCGCGAATGTTCTCAAGCCCCATCGCCTTGACTTCGCCTTCGCTCACCTCAACGAGCACTGGCGAACGGAGCTTTTGTGCCGCTCGTGATACCGCAATCAGCGTTTCTTGGTTATCGATATTAAACGCCCCGACGGCAAAGTGCTGGCGACGTGTTCGCTGATACAGATGGCGTGCTCGCAACGTGTTTGCTCGAATTTGACTAATACTGAGACTCATATTTAAATCCTTTCCGCCTTATACCAAGTTGGTGCTTTCGCCAACCATTCCTTGAGTGTATTCTCATCAAGCAACCCCCGCTGAGCTCCAACATGTTGGACAACATTCGTTGGTGTAATCGGTGCCCACTGCAACGCACCTTCGATTGGATAACCCTTAATGAGTGCTGCGACAAAGGTACTGGCATAGGCGTCACCGCAGCCGGTACGTTCTTTTGGTGGCGCTGGATCAGGATAAATCGGCATCTTGAACCGGTTAGCGCCATCACTCGCGTAACTGCCTGCCGGACCGTCAGTAATCAGGATCACCTTTGGTCCCAAGGCGTGTAACTTATCAAACAAGTCATGCAAATTATCATAATCACCACCCGTCACCAATACTGCCTCCTCGCGGTTAAGCGCCAGCAGCTCGGTGCGCGCGTACAGGTGTTTCAGACGCTCAGCACCGAGTTTGATCTGGAACGTACCCGGCTGAAACGCCAACTTGACTGATGGTTCGCGTTCAAGCCATGCGGCCAATTCGTCATGATACGCCTCAGCCGTTTCGGCAATCGAGCTAAAATACACCCATTTTGGTAGTTCGTGTGGCGCAATCTGCGGCCAATGATATGGATACGCCTCGTGATTAATCAAAATCGTACGCTCTTCGCCGTACCACAACACATAGTGGTAATTACTTTGAAAGCCAGCGTGCTGCTTCACAAAGTGCGTACCTACCTTGTTTTTTTGCAACTCCATCACCATGTCGCGACCTCGTTGGTCGTCGCCAAGATTGGTAATCAGACTCGATGACAGTCCTAATTTAGCAAAATTAACTGCAGCATTGGCGGCATTGCCCACCCCAACCAAGACCTCCGAGTGGTCAAATGGTAGCTTCAGACCAAACTCCATACTAATGCGTTTGGTACCATTTTCATCATCAATCCGCGCCTGATCATCAAACAACTTGATAAAATCATCTGTGACAATATCACCGACACTGATAACGTCAATTTGTTTTTGTTCTGCCATTGTCCTAATACTCCCTGTGGTACTGTGGTGTTTCTTTGATAAATTGCGCAATAACTGGAGCCATTTTTTGTCCGGTCAGTCCAAAATGATCAAGTAGCTCATTCGGCTGTCCGCTTTCGCCAAATCGGTCATGCATACCAATGCGCTTGAGCGGCGTTGGCTTGCGCTCACTCAGCAGCTCGGCGATGGCACCTCCAAAGCCACCTGCAATCTGTGCTTCTTCGGCAGTGACAACACGCCCCGTTTTGGTAATACTATGTAAAATCGTCGTCTCATCAAGCGGCTTGATCGTTGGTACATGAACCACTTCGGCCGAAATACCCTGTTGCTCAAGAAGGTGCGCTGCCACTAATAGCTGATACGTCATTGTTCCTGTTCCGAGCAGACTGACATCATGACCATCGCGCAGTACGTAAGCTTTGCCAACTTCAAATGTCGTGTTGTCAGTCGAAAACACTGGGGTTTTTTCGCGGGCCAGTCGAATATAACTTGGCTTGCCGTTTTCGGCAATCGCTTTCGTCGCCTTTTCCGCTTCGATACTATCACCAGGTGCCACGACAACCATGTTCGGCAGTACGCGCATCAAAGCGATATCCTCGAGCATTTGGTGAGTTGCGCCATCCGGGCCGACGCTGACGCCGGCGTGCGAACCAACGATTTTGACCGGCTGGTCGTTCAGTGTGATTGTCGTACGAATCTGCTCCCAGTTGCGCCCAGGACTAAATGCCGCATAGCTACTGGTAAAGGGAATTTTACCTGCTCGCGCCATACCACTTGCCACGGTGACGAGGTTTTGCTCGGCGACACCAATCTCGACAAACCGCGCTGGAAACGCTGCCTTAAAGTGATGCATCTGCGTGCTTTCGGTTAGGTCAGCACAGAGCGCCACAACCGCTTCGTTTGCCTCGCCTGCCGCCTTGAGCCCACGTCCAAAGCCGGCACGCGTCGGCTCCTGAGCAATATCCTCAGAAAATAAATCGTCAACAAGTTGATAATGGCTCATTGGTGTTCTCCTTTGATGCGTCCTTCGAGGGTTCGTAGTTTGTGCAAGGCCTCTTTAGCTTGTTCGCTATTTGGCGGAGCGCCATGCCAATGATAGTCGTACTCCATAAAATCAACACCTTTTCCAGGAATCGTATGTGCCAAAATCACACTTGGCATTGTGGTGATTGCCTTGGCCATACCAACCGCGTCAATAATACTCTCCACGTTATGGCCGTCGACTTCTTGGACGTGCCAGCCAAATGACTCCCATTTACCATGCAGATCCTCGAGCGTCATGACATCTTCGGTTGTGCCATCGATCTGGATATTATTGCGGTCAACTATCACAATCAATTGCGACAATTTGTGATTACCCGCAAACATCGCTGCCTCCCAAATATTACCTTCGTCAAGTTCACCATCGCCCGTTACAACATAGACAAAGCGATGTGGCTGACGATCAATATATTGCAGCGTATACGCATACCCAGCACCTTGACTCAGTCCGCTACCAAGAGGACCGCTCGTATTTTCGAGTCCAGGTAGCTTGGTGCGCTCAGGGTGACCCTGCAAACGCGATCCTAGTTTACGCAGCGTCAATAACTCTTCCTTCGGAAAAAAGCCTGCCTCGGCCATAGCGGCATACTGCACGGGCACCGTATGTCCATTACTGAGGAAGAAGATATCGCGATCTTCCCACTCGGGCTCGTCAACACGATAATCCATAATATGAAAGTACAGCGCTGAGAAAATATCTGCCAGCCCCAACGGCCCGGCGCTATG
>JASLCP010000009.1 GCA_030151825.1 Candidatus Saccharimonadales bacterium | reverse complement strand
AATACCGATCTTTTTGGCATCCAACGTCGTCATCCATTCTTTCCAAAGCCACTTCCAGCGACGCGTCACCGTCAATAGCACTGCCGCACCAACAAGCGCGCCAACAACCGTCAGCGCTCCGCCCATCATAATAGGGTCGTGCGGCAAGGCATCAAGCGATAATTTTCCAAACATATTACTCTCCATGTCCTTTCATCTGGCTATGATCCATCATCTGCATATCATCCATCGACATACCATCCATCGAATGACTCTCATTATTTTTTGAATGATCACCCTTTTGTACATCATGCGTACCGGTAGGCATATATTTTTCGATCACCTTGCTATACAGGTTCGCATCTTTTAGCGCATAAAAATGGCTGCTGGTGTCGTCGGTTGGCCGAGCAAGAGCTTGGTATCGTTCCCAGTCAAGGCTGGTCTTTGTTGCTGTCTCCTTAAGCCACTGTCGATACTCGCTGTCAGTCGTCACATGTGCCGTAAAGCGCATCTTAGCAAAACCCTTGCCGCTAATATTGACTGATGACCCCGGATAGTCACCCGGTGTATCCGCCATCAAGTGCAGCTTGGTCGACATACCATTCATGGCATAGACCTGCCCGCCAAGACGCGGAATCCAAAACGAATTCATTGGCGCATCTGCAGTAATCGTAAAGTTAATCGGCGTATCGACTGGTGCGCTCATATAATTAATTGACGCAACCTTTTCGTCAGGGTAAATAAACAACCAGCGCCACTGCAGAGCAACGACTTGGACATTAATTGGCTTTACTTTACTATCAAGCGGTTTGTACGGGTCAAGCGCGTGGCTGCTTTGCCAAATCACCACCCCAATAATTCCAATTAGAATGCACGGAATTACCCACCAGACAATTTCAGCAAATGTATTGTCTTTTTGATTTGGTCGATGACGAGCGTCCGCCTTTTTATTGCCTTCGCGGTAGCGCCACGCGATGACGCCCAGCAGCGTAAATACCGGCACAACCACCACCAAACTTAGCGATGTCGCAAAAATCAACAGACCACGCTGCTCACGACCAATCACCCCCTGCGGATCGAGCACCTGAAAATTAAGTCCATGAAACAAAAAGCCAATAAACACACCGAGTGCTATCCCGACACACATACCAAGACCAATTTTATAGCGTCGTTTCATATTCCCCTATCTTGCACGCATTATAACCGTTACCTCAATCATACACCAATGATACAAAAAACGGAAAGAAATAAATTAGATAACGACAGCGTTAGTCGCGTCACGCACACGCTCAATAACATCGTCCATAATAGTCGATACTTCATCTGATGTCAGTGTTTTGCTCTGTGGCGTTATCTCGAACCGCAAGGTAACGTTCTTTGTCGCGTCACCATCAGCTCGGTAGATGTCGAGCGGTGATACCGACAGCGTTACATCCGCATCATCGTAGCTCGTTGCCGCCTCAAAGATCGTTCCATACGTGGTGTCAGCAGCAACCTTAAAGCAAACATCGCGCTCAACGCTCGGATAGCGTGACAATGGCACATAGTGTTTACTCGACGCATGGACAAATGGCGATACGAATAATTCAAAGCCACCTGTATATTCGGCAAGCTTGAAGTTTTTGCGTACTCCACCGCGAAACTCGCCGACAACACCCGCAAGCGCTCCATCAATCATCACCACTGCCGAACGAACTGGGTCGAAAGGAGCAATCAATTGCTTGAACGGAGGAAAATCAGGAATATCATAGCTATCGAGACGCACATACGAGACGACGGCACTCGGAAGAACCTGACTAACAGTGTACTCGAGTATACGATGCATACGATAATAAGCATCATTTGATTTATCAGATTTTTTTGCACTATACACCGCTGCGATACGACCAAATTCTTTCGGTAATCCGTCGTGATCAATCGCCGCCCGATGATGCGCTTTACCAATTTCGAAAAGCACGAATTCATCGTGACCCGCCTTGCTATTCATATGGATTTTATCAAGCAGACTCGGTACCAAACTTAGTCGGTAATACTGCAACTCGGGACTCAGTGCATTCACCAATCGAAACGCTTCGCCCGTTTCTTGGCCAGCTTTTGTCAGCACTTTCTCGTGGACAAAGCTGTAGGTGAGCACTTCGTTGGCACCAGCCCGTGCCAACGCCTGACGCACACGCTCTTTAGCAACGACTTCAGCATTTTGCGGGGTTGGCTTAGTCGTACGAAACGGCAGCACGCGCGGTAATTTGTCAAAACCGTACAACCGACCAACTTCCTCGACAACGTCCTCGGGTAGTTCAATATCGGTGCGCCAAAATGGCGGTTCGATCGCTAGCGTGTTGTTTTCGGTGCGTACCATTATTTCAACATTGCCAAGAAGTTTCGATACCTCACTGTCATCAAGTGTCAGTCCTAATCGATTATTAATGAATGTCGCGTCAAGCAACACCGAATGCACCGCCGTGTCCTGCTGGGTACCATGGATCGGGCTCGCCTGCTCACCGCCAGACACATCCTTAATACTCGAAAGGAGGAGATCCATAATACGATCATTTTGGCGTGGTGACTGACCTTTATTAAAGCGCGTGACGGCGTCAGTAAAGAGTCCGTGGCGCATACTTGATTTTCGCACTGCATACATATCAAATGTCGCAACTTCGAGAATAATTTGCGTTGTACCATTGTCGACTTCGCTGTCACGACCACCCATCACACCCGCGAGACCAACCGG
>JASLCP010000072.1 GCA_030151825.1 Candidatus Saccharimonadales bacterium | reverse complement strand
GCCAAATCACCGCGCGCTACCATCACCCCGTCACTCACGCGAACAATTTCCTCAAGCACCTCATCTTCAATCGCCGCCTTGGTCTCAACCTTGGCAATAATCTGAGCAGTCGAGCCAAGCCCGACCAGCAGCTGGCGCAAGTTGGTAATATCATCAGCTGACTGCACAAAACTCAGTGCCACATAATCAATATCTTGTTTAGCGCCATATTTAATATCTTCGATGTCTTTGGGGGTCAAAATATCGCCACCAAAATCGGTGTCAGGCAAATTAATCCCTTTGCGGCTCATCAGCGTGCCATCATTTTCGACACGCAATGTAATTGCTGTATCTGATGTAATTGCAACAACAGTTGTTCGCACTTTGCCGTCAAAAATATACAACGGCTCGCCCGGTTTTACCTTTTCGGCCAAGTTGTACTGTACCGGAAAGATCAAACCGTCATGTTCGGCGGCAAAATCAAGTATGATTTCGTCACCCTTTTTGACATCGGTATTTTCGGTCAAATTACCCAGGCGAATCTTTGGACCCTGTAGATCCTGCAAAATCGCCACAGGTTTGCCAATCTGCCGGCTCGCCTGACGAATCCATTCAATTTGTTGGTCACGCTCTTCATAGCTACCATGACTAAAATTCAAGCGAAACCCATTGGTACCCGTGCGTGCTAGCTGTTCGATCATCTCGTAGTTGTTGGTTGGTGGGCCAAGGGTGGCCAAAATTTTTGTTCGTTTAAAGACACTACTCATACCTTTATTATAGCACACTACCCCTGTTAAAGGAAGAGCCCCGTGCGATAAAAGCACAGGGCATTGTCCTCCTTAGCGGTAGGTGATGTCGATAATGACCAGCATGTGGCCATTATTGGTCGGCTGGTGGTAGACCGCGAAGGGCGTCTTTGCGGCAACACCAACGGCGTACGTTGACATGCCTTCGAACGACCCGGCACTGCGCACTTCCCGCAGCGCTGACCAATGGAATACAGACGGTGTCAACGGAGTAGCCGACGGCGCGTCAACCGCTACCTGCAGCGTAGCGCTGCCCGCCACAGGCACAGGCGTACCCGAACCATCGTGACGCACAACGTCGACATACTGCACATGAAAGCCGACCTGCTCGGTCGTCGCCACTTCGATCACCATGCGATCAAAGCAGTTGTCGTCGTGCCGCCCGTAGCGCACACTGACAATCGATCCACGCACCAGTTGCGTTTCCGTTGCATCCGGAGACGTATCCCACCCCTTGTTACAGGGATCAGGTGGTGCGGGCTGGTATGCTGGCGGCGTCGACAAAGCAGGCGACGACGGTGCCGGCACCGTCTCAGTGACCGTGACTGGCGTCTGGTTCTTTACTGTACTAGCGGGTGGGGTGGTCGAATCGACCGAACACGCCGTCATCATACTGCAAAAAAGCGCCACACTGGCGGCAATCATGCCGTATTTCTTTCCCATCCTCATCACCTCCATCTCTCGTGAGGACACTTCTATTATACAGCTGCAGTGAAACTTAAGATAGGCTTTCGATCAGTGACCGATAATTCCACATCCCTTCACCCTCGGCCTTATAATTCCAATAATACGTTCCGATCGCCCTATGATAGGCGCGTTGCTGCATAGCGATATTCTGTCCGAGCAACATCTCGTGCTTGGATGTGGGCATCTTGTCAAAAAACCGTTGCGGCAGCACACTGCTCCATTCACCTACAATCACTGGCTGCCATAGTCGACATAGCCACAACATCACCCACCGCGCGGCAAACGACAAGCGCAAATACCAGGCCAGCGACAAACGGTGAGGCATCGGAAACGCATACCAATGCACATCCATCGCCACCGGATGATCACGACGCACCCGCAGACTACCAGTAAACAGCAGTGGCGCAAAACTATCATGAAACACCGTATACACCCCAGGCCGCAATCGTTCCTGCAAAACGCGATACGCCCGCCGGTAAAACCGAATAAGCTCAAACATACGACCATACGCCTCGGGCTCGTTCAGTAGCTCAATTCCCCATAGTACTGGATTATCTCCATACATTTCGGCCAGATTTGTCAGCAATAGCAGTGTTCGCTCTTGATATCGTCGTTCGAACCATTCTACCTGTCCCTTTTGTCCACTATGCTCATGAGGATTCTGACCGCCTGGCGCTGCATGCAAATCCAATAGCACCTTTAGCTTGTACTTCTTTGCCATCTTCATCGCCCACGCTAGTTCGTCGTGCGCAGGTACGTATCTGTCCGCATCACCAATTGCCCAATACGGTACCGGTAGACGCACATGCGTCACACCATGGTCACGTAACCAGCGAAAATCCGCCTCAGTGATAAACGTCTTGCGGTGCTTGGCAATCCGCTTTCGCCCCTCTTCTGTCTGCGACAATTCCCATTCGTCAGTCGCCTCAAGCCCCTCAAAGACGCTCGGTGTCAGCCATTTTTCGATAATCAGCCACCCTCCAAGATTGACGCCAGTCCCCTGCATATCCTTACCCGTGCATCAACCTCAATCCCACCACGCAGCCAATGATCCCTAAAAGGAGCACGATTTTCAGTATCGAAACCGGCTCGGCGCCCGTCGTCATTGCGTATGCTACAGTCAGCACCGCACCAACCCCGACCCACACCGCATACGCCGTACCAATCGGTAGTGTACGCGTAGCATACGCTAGGCCTACCATGCTCAGTGCCAATGCCAACAAAAAGATCGCTGACGGCACAAGCTTCGTCAGTCCATCTGACCGTCCCAGTGCCGTCGCCCACACCGCCTCAAGCAGGCCCGATAGTATCAAAATAGCCCATGCCATATGTGCGTCTCCTCTTTGGTTATAGGATTAGTATAGCAGCTCAATAACCAAAGAACACTGCGTCATGCTATAGTAAAAGCAAAACCATAACCTCTATAAGGAGTATCGTTTGAAAAAGCTCTATTATGCCGCTATCACTTATGCCGTTCTTGGCCTCGGTTTTGGACTATTTTACCGTGAATACACAAAAGCACACGATTTTCATGGTGCCACACAACTCGCCGTCATGCACACACACTTGCTAGCGCTCGGTATGTTAGTTATGCTGGTCGCCCTTGCCCTTGAAAAACTGTTTGAACTGTCGAAAACAAAATGGTTCAACCTCTTTTATTGGCACTATAATGGCGGTCTTCTTTTGACCGTTGCCATGATGTTAGTCATCGGTGTGCGTGACGTCATGAATCAAGCCAGCACACCAATGCTCGATGGCATCGCTGGCATCGGTCACATCATTATCACCATCGCTCTTATCTTCTTCTTTGTAGCACTCGGCAAACGGGTGTTCACGCTACAGAAGTAACTAAGACTACTTATCGATACTATCCGCGACAATATACACATAATCAAAGATACAAGTTTTGAACCATTCAGCATTCAATTCCAGCGAAGTACATTTGCGCATAGAAAAAACCCCATCCAAAGATGAGGTTTTTTCTATGGTGATCTCACCGGGAATCGAACCCGGATTGCCAGGATGAAAACCTGGTGTCCTAACCGTTAGACG
>JASLCP010000043.1 GCA_030151825.1 Candidatus Saccharimonadales bacterium | reverse complement strand
TACCCTATTTTCTCCACATGCCTACCCTTGTTTTCCACATTATTTTTTGTCATTTTTTGTTACATATATACGCCTCGTGATATATTATTTATTTTGCCTATGGTTGACAATCGCCTATCTTTGTGCTATTATGAGAACATGGCTACAAACCACACAAACACTATTCTCAACAAAAAACCGTCTGCACTCGAAAAGTTTCACCTTTCTTTCGAGTACGATCGCACATGGAACGAGGCAAAAGACTCTGTCCAGTTGCGACCGACGAAAAAATAACCTACCCCTCTGCCTCCGTGGTAAGCCTGCTTTTCCGCCTCTCTTTATAGAGGCGGATTTTTTATCCTCTTCTTTTTTATAGTTATCCACTGGCTTTTTCAATAGCGGTATGACAATATATAGGTATGTTATGTATTAATTCTTTGAACGAAAAGACAAAAGTCATTAATTCACGCACCAGCAAAAAAACATCGCTTGTTTGGCGACGTCGACAGGGAGTGATATCTGGCACGACATTTACCACCTACGAACGTCCTTCGCTGGCCGATAACACACCTATCCTACTAGCTAACGGAGATACCGATACTTTTAACCTTGGGCGGCTACTCTTGAGCATTGCGACAGCATTTACTCATAATCCACATGCCGCCCAGTACGATAGCCTATGGCTCGCACAAACCATCGAGGACCAACTGTCACAGGTTACCAGTAACCTCACGCCACTTGTCATCAGTGAAACTACCTACGACACCCTGCGACGATACGACGAGATAGCCGCCGTGCAATATGCCGCCAGGCATCATTTGATCACATCGGTACGCCGCCGCGGACGACCATCAATCACCCGCCAGTAATGCCTATTTCTTGGCTGATTTTTTTGACCGGTGCTGCGAATCGCGAGAATGAACCGTTGCCTTATCAGTGACATCAAATTTGTCGAAATACCGACCCAAGAGCAACGCTGTCTGCGATGTAAAAGCCGACGCTGAACTATACACAATGCTTGTTGCTGGCATCAACACCCATTGGAGCAACATGCCGATGCTACGGCGTCGTTTGTATCGCTCGGGTCGTGGTGGCAGCATTTTGAACGTCAAAAACACCATCACAAAGATACCGATCATTGCCACGCGCTGTACACCACTAATAACGTCAGGTAGCTGATGAGCAGCGATACTATGGACCGAGTTAGCATTCAGAAACAACGGCACCCAACCACCAAAAGCAACCAGCAGCGCCACACAAGCAAGTGTGACATGACCATCAATCAAACGGATTAAGCGCGCTATTCCCGGCCAAAATGGCACATCACGGTGCCGCGTAAAGATACGTGTCGCTACATAGGGAACGTCTGAGGCACCGTACGCCCATCGGCGAAGCTGAATAAACTGAGCCTTGAGGGTTTTGACATAGCCGTCCGATAGCACCGCATCCTGATAAATCGGCACCATAATCGGTACTACCGAGTAATCACCTTTAAAGTGGAAATAGCTACGCCAATACTGATGGCCGTCTTCGACGATGGTACGTGTGCTCCAAAAATTCATACCCACCAGTGCATCCATCGGTTGTGAATGTGAGGCAAAATTGCGCAACGTATGTGGGCGCATCGAGCTAATAATATTCCAAAACGAGTTACCGGTAGCAACGACACGCATCGGCGCAGGAACATCCCAGATGTTGTTTAGAAATAACGAGACAGGTTGATATGATACTTTTTGGCGATCGGGATGAACAACATATTCATACGTTACATAATCAAAATAAGTACGATGCGGTCGATTGTCACTATCTAATGTTGTTACTATAACATCAGCATATGATATGTGTTGTTCTTTTAACCACTTCTCTAAAAACTTCCCTGCATAAGTGATGTTTCCTCCTTTGCCTATGACCTCATGAGGGATATCTTTGGGGTGCTTGACGAGGTGAAATGCCTTGAATTGTGACCCGTATTTTTTCTTAAGTGTTGCAACTGTTGTTTCGATAGCATCACCACCACGCTCTTCGTAGGCTATTGTCATAATAATGTGTTCATTATCATATGTTGTATCGAGAACAGATTGTAGCGTCGGCTCAAGTACATCAATCGACTCATTATAGGTCGCGATGATAATTGCGTTATACAGCCGTGCCGGCTTTGGATATACTGATGGATTATCGTGCAGCAAGGCAATATTTTCGACGTGCTCGGCATAGCCAAATTCTTTACTAGGAGTTGTTGTTACAATATTGCCATCAAGTGATGACTGCAGGTCGTCAAGTCGCTGACGCCAATCAACCTTTTGCGCTTCGTTGAGTTTTTTGTGACCGCCCAGCGTGTGAAATGCGATACCAATTGCTTTGACCAAAGTGGTGATAATGACGAGCATGAGATAAATAGCAGCATACAGCGGCTCGATGAGCGACAATACAATAAGTAGTACAATCGCACCATAGCTAAGGAGCGCTGGCACCATTTCAAAAAATCGGTATAACGGTGTTCTTTTTCCAAGTGGAATCTCAAGATCTTGTGGGGTATGCGTCATGACAGTGCAGCGACTTTTAGTATTTGACTGACCGTTGCCGTCGCGATAACAATTGTCACAACGCCCAACCACGTAAATGGAATCGCAAGCTCTCGTCCCTTATGTTTGTACAGTTTGCAGGCAAGCGCTGCATACGCAGCAACCGATATAACACCAAAAGCAACGAAACTAATCAGGTAATACCACTTGTCTCGATAAAAATTCGTCTGACCAAACGCGGTGTAATGCGTCACTACCTGTGTTTCACCAGGGTGGATATTGAGAGCGACGTAGACACAATACACCAATCCCGAAAGCACCAAAAAAATAAGCGCAACGATAAATCGGCGATCCGATGATAGTTCTTTTATGAGCTGAGTAATTGATACTTTCATGAGGTTCTATTCTGCGTAGTGCATTTATGGAGCCGCTATCCGGATTTGAACCGGAGACCTACGCTTTACGAAAGCGCCGCTCTACCAACTGAGCTATAGCGGCACGTGAGTGCTCTCGTTTATTATAGCAACCAACGTCTTAAAAATAAAACGTTCCCAGTATATTGCGTACAGGAGTAAAACCTGCTATCATACGTAAAGCTTTATGAGCATCTGCGCCCGTAGTGAAGTTGGCCCATCACGCCTCCCTGTCACGGAGGAGATCGCCGGTTCGAATCCGGTCGGGC
>JASLCP010000008.1 GCA_030151825.1 Candidatus Saccharimonadales bacterium | reverse complement strand
TGGATCCCGGCAGCGTTTGCATTGTTCCTGTTGTTCCCGGCGTATTGGTTTGGCCGCCGCAGCCAATTAATCTCGCTACGCAACAAAATGCTCAAAGATCGCGACAATTACGAGAAGGATCAGAAAAAAGCTTGACAAGCATAAGCATGTCTGTGGTACACTGATATCGTTACTAAACAAAACAAATACTTAACATGAGGATGTGAGGAAATGATGGGAACAAATTCCTTTAGATTATTTAATCGTCGCATGGTGTACGCAGTAGCGGCATTTGCGATGGTGATGGCGACGATCGTGCCAGTGTTGGCCTTTGCTGCGACGGCAACAGAACGTTCTGTTGCGCTAAGTAATTCGGCTAAGGCCACATCAGGAGTCAGTTACGAAGTTTCGTTCAAGGCTGCGACAGCAGGTACGAACGCATTTATTGTCGACTTTTGTGATAGCCCGACAATAAATACCACCTGTACCGCTCCTGCTGGCCTTAACGTTACCACCCCAACAGTAGATGGCGCGAATGCAACGGCTGCAGCTGCAGGAGCTAGTACGGTGAATGTTACTCTTGCGTCTACCGCAGGCGCTGGCGATACAGTAGATGTAAAGCTTGGTGGTCTAACGACTCCAACTAATGCAGGCCCAATTTATGCACGTATCGTAACGTATACGGATGCATCTGGCTTTACTGGCTATGACGCAGCGGCTCTTGGTACACACCTTGATGACGGTTCTGTCGCGATTTCAATCACAGACAGCATTGGCGTCAGTGGTGTCGTCAAAGAAACAATGACCTTCTGTGTATCAAGCACGGCAATTGCCGATGACTGTGCTGGTGCGGCGCTCAGCGGAGTCAAATTGACGAACGCGACAACTGGTGAGGCACTTGATGCTGGCCAGGCGTCAACTGCCGATATCTATACGCAGATTTCGACCAACGCCTCACAGGGTGCCGTTGTCAGCCTAAAGAGCAACGCGCTTGACTGTGGCGGTCTGCTCCGCGCAGGCGCTGGTAGCGCTTGTGATATCAAGCCCGCAAGCCCATCCGTAGCATCAGAGGCAGCTCTTACGGGAAATGCACTGTTCGGGGTTAAAGCAGCAACAACTGATACGCTTGATGCAACAAAAGGCACATTCGTTCAGGACTCTGCATACGATAACTTCTATATGAACTACGTTGCTGGTAACGCAACTGGTGTGACAAGTGTTTACGGTGACCCAATCCTAAACACTGCAAGCGCTCCTGCAAGCAACCGAAATGTCAAGATGACCTTTGGAGCAAGTATCAACAATACTACTCCAGCTGGTCTGTACTCGGCAACACTCAGTCTTATCGCAACCGGTAAGTTCTAGTACACGCTGAATCATTAGCTGGCATAAATACCCCTCCGTATACGGAGGGGTATTTACTCGTAAAATAGCATTTGCATCCATAAGCATATCTGTTATGATGGGAGTACTTACGTAAATAGGGAAATAAAAGGTGATGGTGAAACAATTTATCCGATCAAATATCCGCGTGGCGGGAGTTGCCATGTTTGCGCTTGCTCTACTTGTTAGTCCGCAAGCCTTCGCACAATCAAAAGTAAATAATTCGACCAATGTCCTCAAGGTATCGCCAGTGCGTACCGACATTTCGATCAAGCCAGGCGAGACCAAGACGGTCACGACAACGGTGACCAACCTGACGGGTGATACGATCACGGTCAAACCATTCGAAAATGACTTTGTCGCTGGTGACGAGCGCGGAACACCCGCTCTGATTCTGGATGCCGATAAATTTGCACCAACACACAGTCTCAAGCGCTTTATGAAACCAATCGACAATGTCACGATTGCGCCAAAGGAAGCTAAAGACATTGACGTGACAATCAGCGTACCCAAGGACGCCAAGGCTGGTGGTTACTTTGGTGCCGTTCGTTTTGCGCCAACCTCTCCTGATGGTGGCGGACAGGTCAACCTCAGCGCCAGCGCTGCATCATTGATGCTACTGACCGTACCTGGCAATATGGTAGAAAAGTTGAATGTTACTGACTTTAATGTCCAGCAAGATGGCAAAAACGGTACCTTCTTTAATACACCAGACAAACTAAACCTTACACTGCGCCTCGAAAACAAGGGCAGTGCACAGGTTGGTCCGTTTGGTAAAATCGTTGTCAAAAACGGCGACAAAGTCGTTTACAGCGCTGACTTTAATAACAAAGAACCTCGCGACATGGTACTTCCTGACAGCGCTCGTCGTTGGGATATTCCCCTCAAAGATGTCGGCACATTCGGTCACTATAGTGTGACAGCAACACTTGCTTACGGTCAAAAGAACCAAACAATCGAAGTCACCAAATCATTCTGGGTTGTTCCGCTTATCATGATCGTTGCAGCGGTTGTTGGCCTACTGGTACTGATTGCTGTTATTGTTGGTATCTGGTTGTTCCTTCGCAACTACAAAAAGCGCGTCCTACGCAATAGCGGTGGCGGCGGATTCCGACACTAAAAATAACTGACGCATAAATAATAGCCTTCGTACGAAGGCTATTATTATTTGACCGCCATCGCTCAGCACTCTATAGTGAGACTATGACGCGGTTTGCGAGATATAAAGGGTATCTATCGTATTTGACGGTGACACCGGTGTTAGTGACGTGGGCAATTATTATTGCCAGTATTGTCGTCGGAACAGTATCTGCACACAACTTACAATCAGTACAGTATCAAGAAATCGACAAACAACTACGCGAAAATGAACTATTAGCACGTAGCATTTTTAGCTCGTACGAACAAATTGTCTGGAGTGGCGTTGGCCGAGTAAATTCAGGACCGGTCGATCGTCAGGCTTGGCAGGCATTTGTCGGCACTTATCGATTACCGCAAAACTTTCCATCGATTTCACGAATTGCCATTACAAAAGTAGTCCGTAGTGACAGCGAGCGATCGACACTGCTCGAGCAACTAAGTGCTCAGTATGGACAGCCCATAACGATCAATAGCACCATGGGAAATAGTAGCCAAAACGTGCTCACGTATTTTAGCCCCGAACAAGATACGGTGATAAACAATGCTGGCTTTGACATTTGGAGTGACAAAGAGCGCTACGACACGACACTTCGGGCAACCGACATCAACGGCGTAGCAATGACACGCCAAATCCGCCTCATTAGAGACGCACGAACGCAAGAAAAGAGCACTACCGACGCATTTATTATGTATGCACCGTATTATCTGCCCGGTATGCCGCTCAACACCAGCGCACAGCGCGAGGCAGCCATTGGCGGCCATGTTTTGGCGTCGTTTCAGACCAAAGAAGTCTTTGAGGCGATTTTTGACCGCGTCGACGATCGTCATACCAGTGTCGCGGTGTTGTCAAAAACAGCCGAGGGTAAAGAGGCGAAAGTCTATGCCTCAACAGCCTCATCACCAAATGGTCCACGCGTGATGCGTTCCCAGCAAATCCATGCGTATGGCCAGACGTTCGAAGTCCGGTACGAGTTTGATACCAACCATCTGGTGTCGCAAACCCAGCTAAACGCACCACTCTACACCGCCGTATTCGGTTCATTTATCGGTATTTTGGTGGGGACGATTACATTCTTCTTCCTGCGTGGTCGCTATCATCAGGTACTCTTGGACAAAGAGCGTGATGTGGCGCGAGCCAAAGACGAGCTGTTGTCACTTGCCTCGCATCAGCTGCGTACGCCGGCAACAGGTGTCAAGCAATATGTTGGGATGGTGCTACAAGGATTCGCCGGCTCGATCACTGACACCCAAGAAGACATGTTGCAAAAAGCCTATGCCAGCAACGAACGTCAACTGCGCGTTATTAACGATATTTTGCATTTGGCAAAACTCGATATGGGGCGGATTGTGCTGGCAAAAAAGTCGTTTAATTTATCAACACTGGTATTGGATGTTATCGACGAGCAGGCGCAAGAAATCGAAAAAGCAGGTCTGGCGGTGACCAAAAAAATCAGCAAACAAGCACCGATTTATGCTGACGAACATATGTTGCGTATGGTTATCGAAAACCTCCTCAGTAACGCTATCAAATATACGCATCCTGGTGGCAAAATCGATGTGTCGATGCATCGCAAAAATAACGAGTATTACATTACGATTAGCGACACAGGTGTCGGGGTGTCGCGTGATGATATTTCTGAACTGTTCCGTCAGTTTTCACGTATCCAAAACGAACGAAGTCACTTGGTAACGGGTACGGGAGTTGGATTGTATCTGGCAAAGCATCTGGCCCAACTGCACGGAGGTGATATTGCGGTCGAGTCTGAACTTGGTAAAGGATCGTCGTTTACCATTTACTTACCAAAAGGTGAATAGTATTGCTGTAAAAAATTTCATAGATATGACCAAAAGGGCTATAGTAGTATGATAGTAGTATTGGACAAATCGGAGTAATATATGGCACAGAAAATACTTATTGTCGAAGATGAGGTATCTTTATCAGATGCGTACGACACGCTTCTTAAACAAGCGAAGTATGACGTCATGGTGGCGCATGATGGCAAAGATGCATTAGAAAAGGCAGCGAGTTTCAAGCCGCATCTTATTTTACTGGATCTTCGGATGCCCGAAATGGACGGCGTTGAGTTTTTGAAACAGTATGATTTGGTCTCTGACCATCCTGACGTCAAGGTAATTGTCTTTAGTAATTATGATATGCAGGACGAGATTGACGAAGCCTATCGTCTTGGTGCGGATCGATATATCTTGAAGGCTTGGGCCTCGCCGCGGGAAATACTTAACTTAGTTGGCGACGTACTGAGCGGCAAAAGATAGCCTAGAGCTTAATGTCACTCAGGCTTTCTTTGGCTAGTTGTGCCTCGAGCATCGGTCGATGAATGGTAAATTCGTGACCACTATAGCTGACGACTTTTTTGCGGCGTAGTTTGCCCAGTTCGACACTGGTTGTTTCGCGGGTAAGTCCGGTCAAGTTACCAAGGAGTGTGTGGGTAATGTGAAACCGCAGGTCATAATTTCCCGGTGTTACTTCCTTGCTGTAGAGAAACATCAAGAAGTATAACATCAGTAATAGCTTGTCGGCTGCACGTGATTGTTCGAGCGCAGTGATTTGTAATAGCTGCGCAGAGTGACTGTTGATAAAATAGGAGAGTAACTTTTCTTCAAGATGGGCGTTACTTTTGATGTGGTCGAGCAAGACATCGCGTTCGGCGGTAATCACTTCGCTGTCGTCCATTGCTTCGTAGTAATACAATGCGCCGGAGGTTTTTTTGAATATCCATGTTTCAGGAAAGATATCGCCTGGCATTCGAAAGCCAACGACTT
>JASLCP010000004.1 GCA_030151825.1 Candidatus Saccharimonadales bacterium | reverse complement strand
GTGATATCGCGGCGCATAAATAGTGCAATACTAATGAAACTTAGTGTCAAACCTACACCAAGCATCCAGGCAATTCCTGTCCAATTTGGTGCTGTCGACGGATCAACTGGAATGTAGCCAAGGATAGAGGTCTTTTCGATCCAATCATCGAGCTTGAAGAGGTATTTGACGATATCGACGACGAATGCCCAGCCGGCAACAATTGTCATGCCGATAATGGCAATCCGAGGCAGGAGGCCGTAGAGGAAAGTGCCGATACCATCGACGAGAATAAGTCCGCTAACGACGGCAATGAGTGAGTTGATGGCGTTATCAAAGCCAAAGTCGATATCCTGAAGTTGAGTGATTCCCCAAATCGCTAGTGTCGAGAGTATGGCAATGAGTATAATCATACCGCCCGACAGGAATAGTCGACCAGTCAACCACGTACGGCGACCGACTGGCTGCACTAAAAGATTATCCAGATATGACTTTGCCTCGTCACGCCGGATACTAGCAATTTCGAGGATGACCATTGCCAGCAAAATCAGGGCGATAAACATAAAGCTTTGACCGACAAATAGCAGCTTGATTTGCTCGGGACTGACGGCAGCCAGGCCAAGCGACGCACTGCTGTCTTTGAGAAGTTCTGACACCATGCCGGACATCGCCGCCATCATCGCCGCCATTGCAAGCGTGCCAACGCCCCACCATAGAAATGTCCATTTTTTGAGCCGCAGTGCCAACGCGAATGGTGAGCCAAGTAGGTGGAAACTTGGCCGCACTTCGGTCTTTTCGGCGATACGCCCTGCACCGTAATCACGTCGAGATACATAATAAAGACCAATGGATGTTGTGATTGCCGCTACGATAATCGATGGAATAATCCATAGGGGTTGCGGGTCGAGCACTGAGTCCATCAGGTCGCTCCAGCCGAATGGTGACAGGGCTTTGAGCCAATCAATTTTTTCGTTGGTATTGGCAAGACCACGCACCGTGAATAGTAATAGGAGTGGTACCAATCCATACAGCACGGCGCGCCCGCGTGTTACCGTCAATTGGCTGGTTAGCACGCCCACGCCGGTAAATGCCAGACCTGGCAAAAAAACCGCCAGTGTCATATAAAACGCCGCAAGCGCCGATAGCTCAACGCCCGGTGCCATGCCAAGCACAGCTGCCAGCACCCACATAATCACCGCGCCGACCAGCATTGAAACGCCAAAGCCAGCTAGCAGCGCAGTCGTCACTTGTCTTCGCGTCGTGGCGCCACTTTCGAGCAGTTCCATGCGACCATCTTCTTCGTTGCCGCGCAGTAGTCGTGTCGATACCATCAGTCCCCAAATCGAGGTCAGTAGCACCATCATCGGCAGTGATTTATAAATCGAATAGCTGGCTGGTGTGCCGGCATCTTTGACCTCGCCGGACAAAAAGTTAATCGCTGGCGTTGCCTCGAGTGTTTTGACCAATGCCTGACGCGAGGCCTCGGTGGGGTAGACTTCGACAATCGCACTACCATACGCACCCATCATCAGCCCTGCAAGCACGCCGATAATCACCGCGCCGCGAATTGTTTGCTTGAACCCAAAGCGCCGCAAACTTCGGGCGACGTGCGCGTGACTCATGACGCGGATTCCTGGCCGTCGTAAATGGCTAAAAACAGTTCTTCGAGTGACGGTTTGCGACTCAGAAAGCTCAGTGGTTTGGCCTTGCTGACGAGCACGAGTAATTCGTCAATCGAGCCGTTGACATTGCAGCGAAGAAAGTTGTCGTGTGTCTCGACTTTCGATATATTTTTGAGCTTTGATACATCAGGCGGCGTGCCAGGGAAGGTCGCCTCGACCGTTACGGCCGATAGATGGTTCAGCTCGTCAAGTGTCCCCAGCTCGACCAATTTGCCGTCTTTCAGAACCGCTACGCGGTCGCATAATTCTTCGACTTCCTCGAGCATGTGTGATGACAAAAAGACCGTCTGTCCATTGTTTTTGGCGGCAATTACTTCGTCACGAAAGACCTTGGCCATTACTGGGTCGAGGCCACTGGTTGGCTCGTCAAAAATCAGTAGTTTCGCACGGCTTGCCAGCGCCGCAATCAAGGCGATTTTTTGGCGGTTGCCTTTGGAATAACTGCGGACTTTTTTGTTTGGGTCAAAGTCGAATTTCTTGATCAATTCGTCTTGGTATTTTTTGTCGACATCGCCATGAACATTGGCTAGCAATTTGAGTGTTTCGGCGCCTGATAACGACGGCCAATAATTGGTTTCACCGGGGACATAGGCGATATCTTTGTGGATTTCGGCGGCATGAGTCATGGTATCTTTGCCAAAGATTTTGGCACTGCCTTGTGTTGGTGCAATCAGCCCCAGCAGCAAACGGATGGTCGTTGTTTTGCCTGCGCCGTTTGGTCCCAAGTACCCGAGTACTTCTCCTTCGTTCACCTGCAGCGTCAAATCACCCAGCGCCGTATTTTTGCCATATATTTTCGTCAGTTTTGCCGTGTCGATGATGACGGTCATAGAGTACTCCTAAATAAGCTTATACTTCTATTTTCGCGCCTTTTTCGAAAAATACAATAAGTAAGCGCCTATACTGAGAAGAGAGATAAAAGTAAAGGAGGAGTGATGTGTAACATAATCGTGATGGCAGTAGAGGCGAGTCGGTAATGGACGCCACCTCACGTGTGTATGCAATGAGCTTTGCATCGGTCTATCCGCTGTACGTGGCCAAAGCCATTAAAAAAGGTCGTACCAAACATGAGGTCGACCAGATTATACAGTGGCTAACGGGCTACAATCAGATCGATATCGAAAAACATATTGCTGCCAAGACGAATTTGCAAGCATTCTATACGGGCGCACATCTGAATCCTGATCGTAAACTCATCACGGGTATTGTGTGTGGGGTTCGTGTCGAAGATATCGCAGATCCAATCATGCAAGAGGTCCGCTATATGGACAAGCTGATCGACGAGTTGGCGCGCGGCAAATCAATGGCATCCATCCTGCGCCATCGGTAGTCATTTGCTATAATAAAGAGATAACGAAGGAGGGGTATATGGGTAAACAAGTGTTTATTAATCTACCAGTGAGTGACCTTGAGCAATCGAAAGTATTTTACGAGAAGTTAGGGTTTACAAATAATCCTGATTTTACTGACGAAAATGGTGCGGCGATGGTGTGGTCAGATCAGATTTATGTGATGCTGTTGACACACGAGTTTTATCAAAAATTTATTGGTGACAAAACAATCGCCGACACCCACAGACAATCGGCGGCGCTGTTGGCACTGTCGCTTGATTCGCGTGAGGCGGTGCAGCAATTTGCTGATACGGCCAAGGTGAATGGCGGTGATTTTTATAAGGTTGATATGGGTATGCCCGAAGACCAAATGTTTGGACTGGAAGTAACCGACCCCGATGGCAATCACTGGGAGCCAGTCTGGATGAACACCGACTTTAATCCACAAGGAGCATAATATGATGCAGCGCATTGTGCCAAATCTTTGGTTTGATGGAAACGCCAAAGAGGCCGTGGACTTTTATGTATCGGTGTTTCCTGATGCCAAAATTATCAGTACCGAGCGCTATCCGAATAGTGTCGAAGAAGGCTTGGCGGAGTTCCAGTTGGACCTTGCCGGCAAGGTCCTGACGATCGAATTTGAACTACTAGGCACATCATTTGTGGCGATTAATGCCGGGCCGGAATTTACGTTTAACGAAGCAGTGTCGTTTATGGTACCGTGCAAAGATCAGGCAGAAATTGATTACTACTGGGAAAAACTATCCAGCATTCCCGAATCTGAGCAATGTGGCTGGTGCAAAGATGCCTATGGTCTGAGTTGGCAGATTGTTCCCGAAAACATGGGCGAGTTGATGTCAAAGCCTGATGCGTTTAAGACGCTTATGAAACAGCGCAAGATTGTCATCGCTGATTATTAGTCATAGGTTTGCTACTATTTATATCTATAGTAGCAAACGTGACCACCCAGCGATGACTGAGTGGTCTGTTGGTGATTAGAAAATCTGAGCGACAATCCATGCGGCACCGGCTATTTCGATAAAGAATAGACCGAGTCCGACGGGTGATCCCCAGCTAAACCAGCTCCCCCACGCGCGCCAGTTTTTGTGCGTGCGTTCGTACCATTCGATACCGAGCTGATCTTTCTCTTCTTTTGTCAGATGTGACATAGCGAGACTCCTACTAATTGTTAATAAAAGTCCCCGAAAGGTGCAGTGCCGGTGGCGAGGTGTTCCTTCAGGGTAGGACTCGCGGTAAGTGCGGACTTATGTGCTGCTATCAGTATAACACCGCGCCGTCGATTGGAATAGAATATGGTATAATGGCGTCATGTCATAAAGGGGTGTAGGTGATGGACAAACACGAAAAACGGGCACGGATCACTGAATATAAACAAAAAGCACGGACACGCTACAAACGGCTGGTGACGTCGCGCAAAAAGCGCCGCGGCTTGCCAATCGGCGAGCAATTCAACCTGTGGAGACAAGATCGACAGGCCGACAAAAGGTGGAAACAAAAAATCAAGGCAGTCAAAGATTCGGGCGACCGCAAGGCACAGAAAAAAGGCTACAAACTCTACAAAAAGTTATTGCGCCGCAAGTACGTTGTTGCTACTTGGGTGATTGTGACGGTTGTCGTGGTTGGCTTGTTTGGCAGCTGGCTGTATGGCGCGACGCGCCCCCTGACTGCAGAGCAGCGTGATGCCCGCGAACATTCGCTCCGCGTGGCTCGCGAGGTGATGGACGAGGGTATCGTGCTCCTGCGGAACGAACATCATACGTTGCCACTCACTAACAAGGCGGTCAGCGTCTTTGGTGCCAGTGCAGCTAAGCCGGTTTACGGTGGTGGCGGCGCCGGCGGTATTGCCGCTCAGGATGTCAAAAGTCTCTATACCGCGTTCGGCGAAGCCGGCATCCAATACGATACGGGGCTATATAACGTCTACAATAACTACGTCTTTAACGGCATGGCATCGACCAATGGCTACACGCCGCCAACGGGCCGTTCGATTTTGGATACACTGTTGCCAAATATTGCTGGATTTATGGCAACGACGGCTACTGAAATGCCCGCACAAGACATTCCCGAGGAGGTCCTAACGCAAGCCAAAAAACATTCCGATACAGCGGTCTACGTGATTTCGCGCGTTGGCACCGAGACCAAAGATTTGCAGCCGAGTGACCTGCAGCTGAATGATAACGAGCGCGCCACGCTTGAATTGATGGACAAACACTTTGCGCATGTCGTAGTATTGATGAATACGACGAATGCGTTTGAACTGGGATTTGTCAACGAACTCAAACACGTCGATAGTGTGCTGTGGATTGGGGCGCCAGGCGAAGTTGGCACAGCATCGGTAGCTGACGTGTTACTGGGGAACGTCAATCCGTCGGGGCGCTTGACTGATACGTACGCCTATGACGTGCACTCAAATCCTGCCGTTCGTAATACCGGTAACTTCCAATACATTGATGGCAATGGTAAACCAGTCAAACGCTATTTTGTCAATTATCAAGAAGGCATTTATGTCGGCTATCGCTATTATGAGACATTTGTTGATCCGGCTGATTATGACAAGGTTGTACAGTATCCATTTGGCTATGGACTATCATATAGTTCGTTCGATTGGAAGGTAGGTTCGACAGTAGCGACGGGTGATACAATTCGTGCGAACGTCACCGTGACAAACACTGGTCATGTCGCAGGTAAAGACGTCGTCCAGGTGTATTACACGCCGCCATTTACGGCCGGTGGTATCGAAAAACCAGCAATCGCGCTGGGTGGTTATGCCAAAACAACACTCCTCCGCCCGGGCGAGTCGCAAACAGTGACGGTAGAATTTACGACGCGCTCGATGGCATCGTATGATGACAAAGACGCCAAGGCATATGTGCTGGATGCCGGTTCCTATCAGATTAGTATTGCACGCAATGTTCACGATATTGTTGATAAGTTTACGTATACGCAGCCAGCAAAACAGGTCTTTGCGACTGATTCGGCGACAGGCAATCCAATAACCAATCGCTTTGATGATGCACGTGGCAACGTAACGTATCTGTCACGCTCAAATCCTGCCGCCACGCAGCCGACCGCACCAAAAGGTGATGGTTTTGTTCTACCGTCAATCGTCACTGATTCTGATTATGTTCATCAGGTTGGCCAAGGCAAAGAGCCAACGCTGAAGGCAAAAAATAACATCAAGCTCAAGGATCTCAAGGGGCTCGAGTATAGTGATCCAAAATGGCAGCAATTTCTAGATCAGTTTAGTCAGGACGAATTGGTGCATCTTGCCGGTAATGGTGGTTATTGGTCGATCGGTATTAACCGACTGGGAATCCCGCGCACTTCGATGTACGATGGCCCAGCTAGTATTCGTAATTTCTTGCAGGCGTGGGCGACGGTTGCTTACCCGATTCCAGTGAATTTGTCGGCAACATGGAATACCGAGCTGGCCGAAACGGTCGGACAAGCGATGGGCAAGGAGGCACAGTCATTCAATGTTGATGCGGTGTATGCGCCGTCAATCAATCTGCATCGCAGTCCGCTGGGTGGTCGTAACTTTGAATATTATTCAGAAGATCCACTGGTTGCCGGAACATTTGGTGCGGCTTGGACGCGGGGGCTACAGTCGACTCGGACGGTTGCCGTTATGAAACACTTTGTGGCCAATGACCAAGAAACCAATCGCGCTAACTTTGGACTATATACGTGGATGAACGAGCAGTCGCTGCGTGAACTATACCTTAAGCCATTTGAAATCACGGCAAAGCAAGGTAACGCGCATGGCGTGATGACCGCTTTTAACCGCATCGGTGCGATTTGGGCGGGTGGCAGCAAACCGCTACTGACTGATGTGCTGCGCAACGAATGGGGTTTTAAGGGCTTTGTAATTACCGATGCAGGCATTGCTGGTCAGGGTGATCATTTTGACGCATTGCAAGCGGTTGAGGCAGGCAATGATTTGATGCTGGCCTTTATCTTTGACGCGCCCGGTAATAATCAATTCGAGAGTCAGTTGTACGACTATCTCAAACAGGACCGTGCTGGGACGCTGACTGCCCTACGAAACGCTGCGCATAATATCAGTTACTATGTCCTGCAAACAAGCAAGGTAGAATAACTGGTGACACTAACGCACGCTGATATTATTACCTCGTTGACGCGTGAGGAAAAAGTGTCGCTGCTATCGGGTGCCAACTTTTGGAATACCAAAGCGATTCCCCATGCTGGCGTACCATCGATGATGCTGACCGATGGGCCCCATGGCTTGCGCAAGCAAGCGGGCAAAGCTGATCATTTAGGGCTCAACAAAAGTGTCCCGGCAACGTGTTTTCCAACGGCTGCTGCGCTGGCGAGTAGCTGGGATGCAGCACTGGTCGAACAGGTTGGTCAAGCGATTGGACGAGAGGCGGCTGCCAATCGGGTAAATGTCGTGCTGGGGCCGGGGCTGAATATTGTTCGTGATCCTCTGGCGGGGCGGGCATTTGAGTACTTTTCGGAAGATCCGTTTGTCTCTGGTGGCTTGGCGGCAGCGATGGTGGTGGGATTGCAGCAGACGGGTGTTGCGGCCACGCCAAAGCACTTTGCGGTCAATAGCCAAGAGCATTTGCGCATGTCGATCAATGAAGTAGTCGATGAACGGACGCTGCACGAAATCTATCTTGAGGGATTTCGCCGCGTCGTCACCGAGGCACGGCCCAAAATGATGATGACGTCGTATAACAAGATCAATGGGACGTATGCAAACGAACATTCCGAATTATTGCAGTTGGTATTGCGTGAGCGGTGGGGGTACGATGGTGCGCTGGTGACCGACTGGGGTGGTAATCACGACCCAGTGGCCGGGGTGCGGGTTGGCGGGGTGTTAGAGATGCCGTCGTCGCATGGGCTGGCCGAGGCTGATATTTTGCAGGCGCTTGCTGACGGAACGCTTGCTGAGGCGACGGTCGACCAAGCAATTGACCGACTACTTAGTGTAACTATGACAACAAGTGCAGCACTGAAACAGGCGCCGGTTGTTGATTATGACCAGCATCATCAGTTGGCAGTTGATGCGGCGGCGCGGTCATTGGTGTTATTAAAGAATGACACTGCCCTCCTCCCCTTACAGCAAGGGACGACCGTCGCACTCATCGGTGATTTTGCTAAAATGCCACGGTATCAGGGTGCGGGGAGCTCGCTGGTTAATCCGACAAAACTTATTAGCTTGCACGAGGCTCTCTCTCGTGATCTTGACGTGACCATGGTTGGGTATGCACCGGGCTTTCATCGAACAGGCAGGCGAAGTCAGCGTCGTCTGCGCCAGGCAGTTCGTTTGGCGCAGCGTGCCGATGTAGCGGTGGTCTGTCTGGGGCTGGACGAAGCACGCGAGGCAGAGGGGATTGATCGAAGTACGATGGCACTCCCCGATAATCAGCTCGAACTTATTTGGGCACTGGCTGCCGTCCATCAGAAAGTGGTGGTCATACTGGCGGCAGGTGGACCGGTCGAAGTACCATTTGCGGACGACGTATCGGCGATAGTTCATGGTTCCCTGGCGGGACAAGCCGTGGGTACGGCGCTTGTCGATATCATCACTGGTCGTCGTAACCCTAGTGGCAAGCTAGCGGTTTCGTGGCCGCTGACCTATCAGGACGCACCGACAGCTGCTTATTTTCCGGGGCGAGAACGGACGGCCGAGCACCGCGAAGGGCTGTATGTCGGCTATCGCTATTATGAAACAGCCAATATACCGGTTCGCTATCCGTTTGGATATGGTCTTTCGTACACGAAGTTCACGTATGGTGATGTCGTGGCGACGAAGGATGGTGTCAGTTGTGCAGTGACAAATACGGGTACAGTCATTGGTGAAGAAATTGTGCAGGTCTATGTTGCGCCGCCGATTGGTGGCGTGTATCGGCCAGTACGTGAACTCAGGGGATTTGCTAAAATCACTATTTCTCCAGGCGAGACAAAACAAGTGCATGTTCCTTTTGACGAGCATACCTTTGCCTATTACGATGTTGCCACTCACGATTGGCTGACTGAGACGGGCGACTATATGGTAGAAATAGGCGCCTCGGTGCGCGATATCCGATTGACGACAACTGTATCGGTAGCAGGTATGGCGCCGCAGACGGTTCAGCCAGACTTGCCATCATATCAAGCAGGTACGATTACGCACGTGTCCGACGACGAATTCCAGCGGCTACTAGGGCGACCACTTCCTTCGGCGACATGGGACCGCACAGCATCTTTGGGGTATGACGATACGATTCGGCAGTTGCAATATGGCGGGTGGCGTGGCAGGTTGCTGGTAGGGGCTCTAGGGGGAGCTCGTCGGCTCCTGTTTTTGCTCGGTAGGCCCTATGCGGCTAATAATATTGTCTTTCTCTTGAATATGCCGTTTTCGAAGATTCCGATGTTTACCGGAGGTAAACTGTCCGCTGGGCGTATCCGTCGCTGGCTCGGTATACGCTAAATCTCTGCAGGATAATTGTGTGTCGGATGTCTCTTATGCTACAATAATGCAAGTACTAATAGGAATTTCGGAATTGGAGAGTAGCACAGACTATGGATGGGGGACCATTTCGTGGGTCAACGCGACCAGCGGCTCGATCGACCGCAAACCGACCAGAGGCAGAACATCGTTCGTCTGAGGCGCCAAAAGCAACCCGCGAGGATGTGCAGTACGTCAGCCGTACAGCGCCACAATATGACTCAAAAGACAGCTCGATGTTCAAGCGAGTTATTCTTCCTATACTTATCGGCCTTATTGTAGCTGGAGCCGTGATTGGCAGCTGGTTTGCATGGACCTCACTCAAAGGTGGTGGGGCAACGGCGATTGACGCTGACAAATATCAGGCGGTACTACTCACAAATGGCGAATCGTATTTTGGCAAATTGACCGCCCTGAACGATGACTTTATGCGGCTTACTGATGTGTATTATCTAAAACCGCAGTCTGATGGCAAGGATAGCAGCGAGAATTCTCAGCAGAAAACGACCAGTGATAGCAGTTTTCAGCTAATCAAGTTTGGTGGCGAGGTACAGGGTCCTGAAGATGAAATTATTATTGCCAAAAAACAAATGGTCTATTACGAAAATCTCAAGTCTGACGGTAAAGCCACTCAAGCTATCAAACAGTACAAAGAAACTAATTAAGCGATAGAATATATTGTTTCCACGCCTCATCGGTGATCGTTTGCTGTGATTTGATAAGGATGAGCGTGCGACCTTTGGTGAATATTACCGATTGCGGCCCCTTTGACGAGCTCCCGATATAGGCAGTAATGGTGCCAGCAGTCAGTTTTGTGGTTGCGTTGAATTTTTTGGCGATGTCGGCGGTTTGCTCACCAGCGTGTTGCTGCATGGGCTTGGGCAGCTGCTGCTGGCTGACGGTCACCGCAATAGAGCCGATGTGATCAGTATAGGCAAAGACAGGGTCTTTACCCGGCGGGCTGATCCGTCGCCAGCCACCTAGTTGATCGATGGATTTATTGGTTGGTAGTACCGTCTGGTAATGTGGCACGGTTGCTGCGGTGGACTGAGAGCGAGGGGCGGGTGCCGTCTGATGACGAACAATAATGACGCCAATCAGGACAACGGTGGCGATACTGGACGCGATGACCAGCGTACGTATCGAAACACGTGGCCGCCGAGCTCCTGTTTGTCCGTGTGGTCTACCCATATTACTGTCTCAGTATAACAGATAGATGTTAGTTGCTACTGAAGGCAAAGTTGAGGTTACTGACGTAGGCGTTGGCGTTGTTTTTGGCGGTCATATTGACGCGTATGACGATGTTATCGCCAGCGGCAAAGTTACAGTTTGCAGGATCATTGGTGTTATCGGCGACGGTTTTCTGCCAGGTGAGTTTTAGTCCGGTTGAGACGCTTATCTCGCTGCCGCAACTGGTGAGGCCGCTGGCACCATTGTTGCGGTAGATTTGGTAGCTGACCGTGCTATCTGGATCATCGGTACGTCCCATCAGCGAGGTCGATCCAGCGACGAATTCTTTGAAGTTGGCCGGCAGTTGATAGGTGACAAAGATGCTGCGCGTTTGGCTGTTGACAGTGTCTGCCGAGGTCCATTTGTAGAAGTTAAAGGTCTCGTCGGTACCACATACCGTTGGTTGTGATGAGCTGCCATCGTTGATGTTGAGTGCATCAGAACAAATGTCAGAGGTGAGGCTGCCACTGTCACTCCCGTGCATGACAGCACTGGCAAATGATGGGCTCATCGAGATGAAACTGTCTGGGCTGGCGCCGCACGATCCCCATCCGCTGGCCTCGTAACACTGGACTTTACCGAGCGTTGTGTCGTAGTACATGCTGCCGAGGAAACTATCGCCGGTGCCGCTTGGTGCTGAGGCGGCTTTATCAAGGGTAATGAGCGTTGGCGCACCACTGGCAAGTCCATCGCCGACTTGCACACGCGTGTTGCTGTCAGCTGTTTGTAGAGGAAGCGAACTGGTGCTTGGTTGAGTGGTCCAATCATCACCGTTCCACATCACCATCGTGGTGGTGTTTGGTGTGATGGCAATGTTGGTGGTGCCGCCGTTTGTCGAGAGAATGAAACTTTCTGAAGTTGGTGCGGCCATGATATACAGGGCACGTCCTGGAGTGGTGATTACCGGGTCGGGCAGTGTGGCGGTTTTGCCAGTGGCGCTAAAGCCGATAATGACGGCGGCAGCGTTGTTGACACTGGTACTGGCAACGGTACAGTTGTCGGCAACCAATGCGCTATTGGTGTAACAATTTGGGTCGCTGGTAGCGGTCGAGAAGGTGGGAGTATTGATGATAACCGATCCGTTGACGCCGGTGCCGTTACCACTACCACCACTCAGCACAATATCACCGCCGTTAGCGTTACCGGTAGTAACGTCGCCACCGCGGACCATCAATGATCCGCCGTTGACGCCATCGGCCGAGCTATTGGTGCCCTGCAGGGTAAAGTTACTTGGGGCGTTTGATGTTTCGCCGTTGCCAAAGTAGGCTTTGTCGGAATTCGTAAAGGTAACACGCGTCTTGCCGTCGGTTTTGATGGTGACTTGGTCTTTTGATTGGACGGTGGTGCTACCACTGGCCGCTGATCCGCCAGCGCCAATAGTAACGTTCGAGGTGCTACCTGCGGTGTTGTTGGTGCCAATCGTGATGTCTTGGGTAGTAACGACATCGACGCTACCGATATTGATTGAACTGGCATGTTCGGTACCAATCGAAATGGTCCCGTCGTTGCCAGCACCGGTGCCGGCACCGGCATCGATACGTACGTTGCCACCAGTACCGTCGGTGCCGCCAGCTGCGCCACCTTGGATAATCGTATCGCCACCTGCCGATCCAAGACCACTACCACCGGCACCTGCAATCATCGATAAGCTTTTACCAGCCACATCAGGGGCTGAACCATCGACCGAAATCGTTTTGTTGCCGTTATTACCAAACGTCAGGTCACCGCTACCGGTAACGGTAAAGGCGTCGGTCGCCCCAGTTTGCAATTGGATGAGGTTACCACTGCCGGTTTTGTTGATAAAGATGCTGCTGGTATTGATGCTGCCGTCAGTCTGCAGACCTTGCCCAAGTTGGACGAAGTTATCGGCTGTTTTGCCACCAACAGCGCCGGCGTTGAGGGCGTATGGTGTTGCGGTGATTTGTTTCATCGGTAGCATTTCACCATCTGCCGCACATGTGCCGCTACCAAATGTCGTACAGGCGTTGTCTGATCCAGCGACATTCATCGATAGCCACAGTGTGTCTTGGTTCCAGTCGACACTGGTGCCAAATGGTGTTTTTGCGCCAAGATTCACCGAGAAGAATCCATTTCGGACCTCGACGCCTTCGTTATTGCTGTTGTTGACGTACGTTTCGGTCCATTTGCGGACACCTACAGGTGATCCGGTTGTATTACCTTGTGTTTTGCCGTCACCATCTTGATAAATCTTAAATTCGATGTTGTAGTGACCATCTGGCACGACCGTTCCGCTTTTTGCAAGTAGGCGACCTTGGAACCCAAGTGTTTTGTTAATTCCCGGTGCAGCCATTGCGCCATGAGCAAACAATAACGTTGTGGTTAACGCAACACATAACGTAATCAGCCCTGCTATCCGCAGTGCATGACGTTGCTTAAAAATAGTGGGGAGGTGGCACCACGCTGTCATTTGAATTGTTTTTACACCTGTAACGGTGGTAAAAATTGTTTATTTCACTATGATGTGTGGTGCCATCAAAGCTTGTAGCAATTCTACCACAAGCGTATTGGGGTGACAATCGTTTGGAGTACCGTCAAATTGAGTCCCAGAAATGCCATGATTTTTTACGATACGGTTATGGTATAATAAGCCAAACACTACGCAATTGAGAGGGTAACAAAAACATAGTGAAAGCAGCGCGGTTTGTCCTGAGTCTCGCCACCATTATCATGCTGGTGGTACTTGCCGGCGCGTCCTATGCTTCGGCCGAAAATTACGCTAGTAGCGGTATCCAGGGCTATGCATCGGACAAACCGCTCGATATCGGGTCGATCGTGCAGTTGACCGGTAAAGACAGTGGTCGTGTCAAAGTGGCGACCAAGAAAGAGCTACCACAAATGTTTGGCGTCGTGATTGATCGTAACTTACTGTCATTTACCGTGACCAATGGATCGCTCGAAAACGAAACATTTGTGGCGCCGACGGGGACGTACAAAACCCTTGTCAGCACCGAGGGTGGCGCGATTTCGCAAGGTGATTATGTGACGCTTTCGTCGGTTGATGGTGTGGCGATGAAAGCTGGTACCGAAGAAAAAACCGTCTTTGGTCGTGCCGGGGCGGGCTTTGACGGTAAAGGCTTGACGGTTGGGACGACGACCCTCAAGGATGTCTCGGGGAATAATCACAAAACCGTCACACTAGGCACTATCCCAGTAACAATCGATATCAAACGTAATCCCAACGAAAAAAGTACCAAAGCTGACGTCCCAGAGTTTTTGCAGCGACTTGGTCAACAAATTGCCGAAAAAAAGGTCAGCCCGATTCGTATTTACCTCAGTATGGCGATTACAGCCGTGAGCCTGATTGCGGCAATTGCTGTGCTCTATGCAGGCGTCCGTAACAGTGTGATTTCGATTGGGCGCAACCCAATGTCCAAGAAATCAATTTTTCGTGCGTTACTCGAAATTATCCTGACGGCAATCTTGATTTTAATTATTGGCCTATTTGCGGTATATTTACTACTGAAGCTATGATACAAAAAAGATAGGGTGGCGAAAAGATGGGATTATTCCAAAATAAAAAACCGGCGGCAACACCTCAAGAGAAGGCATTCGATGAAATCGAACATTTTCTTGACGACACTTTTCGTGACGAGCTACGCGAACACGGCCGCCTCTATTTTGAACGTGTCATTGGCGAGAATGCTGCTCTTTTCAAGCAAGACCTTGATGCCACCGTCGCTCACATCAATACCGAACTCAAGCAACACATGGCGAGGCAGTTAGACCATCGTTTTACGGAAATTGCCAAGGCGAACAACCAACTAAAAGATCATATCTCGAAAGAACTTGATGAGCGCTTGGTCGAATACGATAAAACGATTAAGGATGCGCAACAGTTGGCCCTCGAATCGTTGAACCAAAGTGCGCAGGCCTTGCATGATCAGCATCAAGAGCTGGCACGGTCTATCCAAAAGTCGGTGGCCGATCAAGAAACAAAGCTCACTGCAGTGTTTGAAAAAAATGCAGCGCAGGTATCGTCGATGGAAGGTGCCCAAAAGTCAGCGCTTGATTCGCTGGCAAAGAGTGTCCAAGCGCTCGAGGAGCAACACCAACAATTAAGCGCACTATTGCAGCAAACAATCACTAACCAAGAAGCGATGTTGGTCGATGCCTTTGAGCAAAATATGACGCGAGTTATAGAACATTATTTGTTGGGTGCACTGGGTGAGCAATACGATATGAAGGCGCAGTTGCCTGCGATCCTCAAGCAACTTGAGGCGAATAAGCAGGCAATGGTGGATGATATGAAATTATGAGCAGTACCAACACCGCACCACTGACCTATAGCGATTTTGCATTGCCTGCACGGGTAGCCACACGACTTGATGTGGCGCATTTGCTGGCTGAAATGGAACGCGTTGATCAAGCAATGACGAGCACTGCTATTCGTACGAAAACTGGATCGGGTAGTCGTGACGAGGTAACGGTTGGAGCGGCACTGACCGAGTTTTTGGAACTCAACAAGTTGATGATTGATGCCAGTCGCGACCGTACCAATTTGGTCAAGCAGCTTAAATTACTCAAAGACAATGTGCCAGTGATTCATCTGACATTTGCAACTGAGGCTGATACCGAAAGCCTGCAGCAATTAGCCAGCTGGGTACGTTCATCGTTGCATCCACAGGCGGTGATTTCGGTGGGCCTGCAGCCGGGGCTGGTCGCTGGTGTATATGTACGAACCCCCAACAAGGTACATGATTTTAGTATGCGTTCGCTGCTCGAAAAGCAACGTAGCGTACTGGTCGGTGAACTGGAGGCGCTCCGTGGCGCAAAATAATATTTTTCAAAAACTAGTCGATAGCGGTAATCCTGTCGGTGAAATCATTGGCATTGATTCGTTTATGGTCAGTGTCAAAGGTCTGCAGCCAACCAATGTTCATGCGACAGTGCGCTTTGATGATGGCACGCGGGGCTATGTTCATGAGGTATTTGAAGACCATGTGATTGTGATGAAACTCGACCCATCGCCCCTGCATATTGGCGCGGTCTGTGTGATTGAGTCACGCGATATTATGACGCCAGTCGGCAAAAACTTTATCGGTCGCGTCGTCAATGTTTTTGGTGAGCCAATTGATGGTAAGGGTGAGATTGTCGCCGATCAAGAATGGGATGTGTTTCATGGGGCGCCGATGCTCTACGAACGCGAACTGCTCGATACTCCTGTCGAAACCGGTGTGACTATCCTAGATCTCGAATATTCGTTGGCACGCGGTCAGCGTATGGCGATGCTGGGTGATAGCAAGGTGGGCAAGACGGCACTGGCAGCTCAGGTGGCGATTAACCAAAAAAACACCGACATCACCGTCATTTATGTGCTGATTGCCAAACGTCAGCGTGATGTCGCCGAACTAGTCAGTAACCTCGAAAAGAACGATGCGCTCAAAAAAGCGGTCGTTGTCGTGACGAACTCATTTGAATCACTGATTCTTACCTATCTGGTGCCCTATGTTGGCGCGGCACATGGCGAGTATTTTTGGCATCACTTGAATATGGATACATTGGTGATTTATGACGATTTGACTGCTCATGCGCAGGCATACCGCGAAATCTCACTAATTGCGGGGGTTAGCCCGGGGCGTGACTCATATCCGGGCGATATGTTTTATACTCATTCGAGCTTGCTTGAGCGTGGTGGCAAGACCGAGGCCAATCATGCCAGCCAGACACTTATCCCGATTGTCTATGCGCCGGGTGGCGATATTACGGCTTACCTGCCGACCAACATCATGTCGATTACTGATGGTCAGTGGATTTTGGATGGCCAGATTTTTAAGGACACAATGCGCCCAGCTGTTAGTACCGGTCTGTCAGTGACACGTGTTGGTGGCGTTGGCCAAAACGGTCGCCAAAAATCACTCGCTGATCAGCTTAACCGCACTTTGTCCGGCTATCGAACCGCCGAAGAATACGCCCACTTTGGTACCGAGCTGAGTCCGCAAGCACAAGCCGATTACGATAAGGGTAAGGTGCTGTTCAAACTGATGAACCAATCAATCGGCGAAATTTATAACTATGCCGAACAACAATTTATCATGAGCATCGTACTCGATAGCAGTCCCGAAGAAATTATCAACGTCGAAAAACTCAAAGAGCGAGTGCATGATTATGCGCCAAAACTCAAAGAAGATGCTGACATGAAGGGTAACTTTGACGAACTGGCTGCGGCACTAAAAGCCGAAGTCATGACAATCGACGAAGTCAAAAAAGCGGCGATTGAAAAAGCTGCCAAAGCTGATGCCGAAAAGAAACGTCAGGCCGAAGAGGCCGCTCGTGCTGCCGAAGAAATTAATAGTCCTGCGCCAGCTGCTGAGGAAAAGAAATAATGCGACGGCCACTCGAAATCAAAGCAGAAGAGAGCTCGGTACGATCAGTCGTTAGCTTGACGTCGGCGCTGGAAAGTCTGAGTAGTATGCAAATCGCCAAGACCAAAAACAAGGTGCTGATTAGTAATCAGTTTTTTGATGAAGTGTGGAATATTTACAAGCAAATTCGCGTTGATGTGTTGTTTAACTTTGGCCGGCAAATCGACGAAAAGCCAATCGACAAAGAGCTGCTGATTTTGATTACGGCAAAAGGTGGACTAAGTGGTGATATCGATCAGCGTTTGGTCAAAAAATTCATTGAGCGCTACGACGAATCAGCGAATGATGTATTGGTGATTGGAAATCACGGTGCACTCAAACTCAAACAGGCACACGTCGACTATACCTACTATTTTGACCTGCCTGAAAAGGACTACATCAACGTTGATCCGCTAATGGATATCATTCGTAAGTACGCACGCAGTCGGATTTTTTATCAAAACTATATTTCGTTGAGTCAGCAAGAAATTAAAGACGTTGATCTGAGCGAAGTCGTGTCGAGCAAGGGCCGTGTAGCTGATATGGCAACCGTTGGCGACGAGCTGGTCAGCGAAAAGAACTATATTTTTGAGCCAAGTTCGTACGCGGTGGCCGCCTATCTCGAGAATTCAATTTTGCGCCTGACGATTTCGCAGTTTATCTATGACAGTCGACTTGCCCAAGTAGCAAGCCGGTTCAAAGCTATGTCAGCTGCCAAAGAGCGCTCAATCGAAACTGCGACAACGCTCCATACCGAATATAACCGCGCCAAGCGCAACCAAGTCGACACGCGCCTGAAAGAGTCCTTGGCTGGGCTCAAAAAGATACGCGCAGGGGGATCATCATGAGCGAACAAACAGCATACAAAAAAGGCGTCGTCCGTAGTCTGAAGGGGCTGGTTATCAAGATTCAGTTTGATGAGGATATGCAAGATCTCAACGAAATGCTATATGTCGATAACGAGGTAAAGTCACCGCTGCTGGTGAGTAGCCTGTTGCATGGTGATACGGCGGTTTGTCTGAATATCGGTGGCGATTATAGCATTCAAAAGGGAGATAACGTGACACGCAGTGGCCGCAGTCTCGAGATTCCGGTCGGTGAGGCGATGATTGGTCGCGTGTGGGATGCCATGGCGCGGCCGATTGATGGCAAGCCGCAACTTGATGATGCGGTACTGGCGACAATGCCAAAACGTCCTATTTTTGCACCTTCGTTCCAAGAAACTAGTCTTGAGGGGCGTCCTGACGAAATCCTTGAAACCGGCATGAAAGTCCTCGATTTCTTTACCCCGTTTGTCAAAGGTCGCAAAATTGGTATCGTCGGTGGTGCTGGTGTGGGTAAGACTGTCCTAACGATGGAAATTATCAATAACGTCGCCGAAGGTTCAGGCGCGATTAGTATGTTTGCGGGTATTGGAGAGCGCATTCGTGAGGGTCACGAGCTGTACAAAACACTTGGCGACAACGATCTGCTCAAAACAACGGCCATGTTCTTTGGTCAGATGAACGAAAACCCTGTTCAGCGTTCGCTGATTGGGCTAGCGGCAATTACGTTGGCCGAATATTTCCGTGATGACATGAAAAAGGACGTATTGCTGTTTGCCGATAACATGTATCGCTATATTCAAGCCAAAAACGAGGTATCGACCATTATCGACCAGACGCCTGCTGAGGGCGGCTACCAGCCGACAGTATTTAGTGACGTCAAAACCTTCCAAGATAGGCTAGCGAGCAATCAGAATGGCTCAATTACGGCCCTACAGACGATTTATGTGCCAGCGGATGATTTGTCGGACCCGGCGGTGCAGATGATCCAGCATGAGCTTGACAGTACGATTGTGCTCAGTCGTGCCGTAGCGGCGCAGGGTATTCGCCCAGCGGTGGATATCTTAGCATCAAAATCGAGCCTACTGACACCTGAAGTTGTTGGCGAGCGTCACTATGATTTGGCGACCCGCGCAACAGCGATCTTGCAAAAATACGAATCGCTCAAGGGCATCATCGCGATTATCGGTGAGTCTGAACTGTCAGCCGAAGACCGTGACGACTACAACAAGGCGAAACAGCTCATCGAATTCTTTAAACAACGCTTTAATGTTATGTTCAAAGTAACTGGCGTCGAAGGTGAACACATGACGCGTGAACAAACACTTGATGGGGTTGAGGCGATTATTGGCAAGCGTGAAGAAGAGAAAGATGACGACGCACCCAAAGAATCGGTTAAAAAACTTGCCGAGCATGATGATGCTGAAATACAGAAGAACGCCGAAAAAGATCGCAAGGAAGAATAATGGCGGACATAGAACAACAATCCGATGATCTGCAGGCTGACGCGCCAACCAAAAAGGGTGGCAGGCCGACAATGAGCGTCAAGGTCTATGCACCGTTTCAGGTGTATTTTGAAGGTGACGCCTATAGTGTCAGTGCCGAGAACGCCACTGGTCCATTTGATATTTTGCCACGCCATCGCAATTTTTTGTGTATGTTGGTGCCGTGTGTTCTGACGGTTAGTTCACCTGTCGGCGAAAAGCAAATCAAGGTTCACCGTGCATTAATGCACGTCAAAGCTGATCATGTTGCTGTCTTTATGGACGTGTAACAGCGTCAGATGTTGTGATTTTATCAATCTACTTGACAATCGTGATCGATACTCCTAGTGTTATATACACATTAGTCTTCGGACAGCCTGATGCATATTGAGGAGGTATCATGGGGGAGCGTTTAGGGAGCGAAAATAGTGGTCACGATTTGTTTTCAAAAATTGACCAATACAACGATGATTTTGAAAAACTAAATTGGGAAGGGTCATTCGCTGAGTATGTCGACATGGTGGTTGCCAACCCAAACCTTGCAAAAACATCACACAAAACAGTGTACGAAGCACTGAGCAGTAACCCGGAATTCTTTAAAACCGGCCGCAACGCACTCTACGGTGCCGAAGAAGTAACCGGGAAATTTCTCGATATCCTAAAGGCCGGTGCCGAAGGTCACGAGGTAGGTAAGCGAATTATTCTTTTGGTTGGTCCTCCGGGAAGTGGTAAATCAACACTGGTGAATGGCACCAAACGCGGTATCGAAGCGCACAGCAAAACTGACGCTGGTGCAATGTACGCCATCGAAGACTGTCCAATGCATGAAGATCCATTACACTTGATTCCACAGGATATGCGCGAGATGCTCGAAAACGACCACGGCATTGTCATTGACGGCGATTTGTGTCCACACTGTGAGCAAAAATACGGCGGCAAAGTATCAGCTGATACTTTGCGTGAAGTACCTATCAAGCGCCTATTACTGTCAGAAAAGAATCGTGTCGGTATCGGTACCTTCAAGCCATCTGATCCAAAATCACAAGACATCAGCGAGCTGGTCGGTAGCATCAACTTTGCCAAAATCGGTGAAGTCGGATCTTCTTCAAACGCCGAGGCTTACTGTTTTGATGGCGAATTGAATGTCGCGAACCGCGGCGTCATGGAATTCGTCGAGATGCTAAAAAGCGATGAGCGATTCCTCTATTCGCTACTTGATCTCGCGCAGGATCGCGTTATCAAAGCACCACGCTTTGCGAATATTTCTGCCGATGAAGTGATTTTGGCGCACACCAACATGACGGAATACAATCGGTATGTCAGCGATCCAAAGAACGAGGCTTTGCGCGATCGTTTGGTAGTCATCGAAGTACCATACACATTGTCGGTCAGCGAAGAACGCAAAATCCACGAAAAAATGATCGGTCAAAGTGAAAAAATCAAGCAGGCAGCTGTCCATATCAATCCGCACTCAATTGACGTTGCTGCAATGTTTGGCGTGCTGTCACGATTGAATGATTCTGACAAATACAGCAAAAAGCAAAAGCTCAAGGTGTATGATGGCCAAGCAATCGACGGATTGACTCATCGTGACCTCAAAGAAATGAAAGATGAAACAACCGGCGAAGGCATGTCAGGTATTTCACCTCGCTACATCATCGACGCCTTGTCACTGGCTGTATCAAAGCAAGGTGGTGACAAGAGTTGTCTGACGCCTGCAGACACACTGCGTGCACTCAAAGACAATCTTGAGCTGCATCCACACACTCGCGACATGAAACCAGAGCTGAAAGAATCACTGCTGAAAGATTTTGACATGGTTCGCGATGAATACAACAATATGGTCAAGCGTGAAGTCCAAAGTGCCTTTGTTTATTCATTCAAAGACACCGCACGTTCACTTAGCGACAACTATCTGGCAAATGTTGATGCGTATTGCCTCGATCGCAAAATGACCAATCCAATTACCGATGAAGAGACTGCACCGGATGAAGCGTTAATGCGTAGTATCGAAGAGCAAATTGGTGTCAGTGAGGTAGGTAAAAAAGAATTCCGCCAACAACTATCGATGCATATCGGCTCAGAACTGCGTCGTAACGGTGAGTTTGACTACACCAAGCATCCTCGTCTCAACGAGGCTATCGAAAAGAAACTGTTTGCTGACATGAAAGACATGATCAAACTGACGGTTACTAGTCGTGTGCCAAATCCTGAGCAGCAACAACGTATCAGGGGTGTTGAACAAACGTTGGTCGAAGAACACGGCTACTGTGAGCACTGTGCTAGCGAATTGATTCGTCACGTCGGCGCACTTATGAGCCAGGCGTAACCTAACACATAAATAGGGGCATCTATATGAATGGGAATCACGATAGGTTAGTTTCAGTATCTCGCGGGGATTGGTCGTACGAACGACGAGCCAAGCGCGACGAAGATCGACACAACGAAAAAGTCAAAGAAGCCATTAAAGACAATATGGATTCGCTGGTCAGTGACGGTACGATTATTACGGCTGATCCAAAAACCAAACGAACGGTCAAAATTCCGCTGCACTCGCTAGAATTGCCACGCTTTAAGTATGGCAACCCCCAAGAAGGTATCGGGACAGGCACCGGTGACGGACAGCCGCAGCCGGGTGATCAAGTTGGCGAAGATCCGCAACCTGGTGACCAGCCGGGCGAAGAGTATTACGAAGCCGAAATGTCGATCGACGAAATCCAAAAAATGGTGTTCGAAGATTTGGAATTGCCAAACATCAAGCCAAAGCAAGATCCTATCATTGACTCCGAAGAAGATGTCTTTAACGATGTTCGCCGTAAACGCACGCCAACCAATATGGATATCGGCCGTACGGTCATGCAAAACATTTTACGCAACGCCCAGGAAACTGGCGTCGCGCGTGTTCACAAGATATCGACTGACGATTTTCGCGTTCGTAGTTGGGAGCAAGAGAAAAAGCCAGAGAACAACGCTGTAGTGATTGCGATGGCTGACATTTCTGGTTCAATGGGTGAGTTCGCAAAATACATTACCCGTGCTTTTTGCTGGTGGACTGTCAGTTTTCTGCGTTCAAAGTATCCAAAGGTCGATATCGTGTTTGTCGCTCATGATACCGAGGCCTACGAAGTTACCGAGGAGCAATTCTTTACTCGTGGCGCAGGCGGTGGAACCAAATGTTCAAGCGCCAATCGCATGGCACTAAACCTGATCAACCAGCGCTACCAGACAATTAACTACAATGTCTATCCGCTGCACTTTTCTGATGGCGATAACTTTTCGAATGACAACGCCGAAAGTGCCAGTTTGGTCAACGAAATCCTTAGCCAAGACGTTAGTCAATATGCCTACATTCAAATCGGCCGCCAGCGTGCCAGCCAGTTGCTGAATACCTATCAAAAAGACATCAAGGATGATCGCTTTAAAGGTCTGCAAATCAACAAAAAAGAAGAAGTGCTTGATGCATTAAAGCAAGTCTTTTCAGCCGAGGAAGGAACCCTGTAATGTCCGCCGAATACCACCACAGCAACAGTAGCCATGAAATTGAAGCCGAAGACAATGAGTTGATGAAAGCCCTCGAGAATATTTGGGACATTGCACTCGAAAACCATCTCGATCCGTTTCCAACGAATTTCGAAATCGCTCCAGCCAACGTGGTCTACCAAATTGGTGCCTATGGTATTCCGGGCAAGTTTTCGCATTGGACGCATGGTCGTGCGTATCGGCAGATGATGGCGGGATACAACCATGGACAGTCAAAAATCTACGAATTGGTGATTAATAGCAATCCGTCGCAGGCGTATTTGCTCGAGAACAATCTGCCAATTGATAATAAATTTATCATGGCGCACGTGTTGGGTCACACTGATTTCTTTAAAAACAACATGATGTTTGCCTCGACACGTCGTGACATGCCCGAAGCAGCGGCCAAAAGTGCAGCGCGTATTCGTTCATACGAAGAACAAGAAGGTTTTTTGACGGTCGAAAAAACACTCGATGCTGTTATGGCACTCGAAGAGCACATTGATCCGTATGCCCCATTACGTCCATCACGCGACGAAGAGCTACGCAAATGGCAAGCTGATCTTGAATACGAAAACCGGCCCATCAAACAAACGATTGGCGAGTTTGACGATTTGTTGCCGCCGGCACCAACAGTCGAGCGTAACCTTGGTCGTCGCGCTCTACATATGCCGCCAAAACCCGACCAAGACATTCTTGGCTTTATCCGCAATCACGCGCCGTATCTGGAGGATTGGCAGCGCGATGTTGTTGATATTGTCCGTGACCATTCACTGTATTTTTATCCGCAACGTCGTACCAAAATCATGAACGAAGGCTGGGCGGCATTTTGGCACAAACGTATCATGCGCGAGATGTCTGAGCGCGGCGAAATTACTCCCGCCGAAAATGAGGCATGGTGGAAGTTGCACTCTGGCGTTGTGGCGCCAAACCCTCGTCAGCTTAATCCGTATTATTTGGGTATGAAGATGTTCGAATACATCGAAGATTACTACAATGGCCAGCTGACCGACAAAGAAACTGATTATCTAGAGCGTGAAGGCATTACTACCTATCCGCGCTATGACGGCCCACTCAAAGACAGCCCAGCAATGCCACATCTGCGTGACGCCATGATGTATAACGACGACCAATCGTTTATTCGCAACCACTTTAACAAAATCATCGCCGATCGCATGGAGATGTACATTTTTGAGGAAGTGCCGACCGGTACCGGTGAAGTTAAACGCGTGGTGTCTGACAATAGCTGGGAGAAAATCCGCTACATGTTGACACGCCAAATGGAAAACAACGGCCAGCCACTAATTAGCGTCACGGATGGTGACTATAATCACGCTGGCGAATTGTATTTGTATCACGAATCAGATGGTCGTATTTTGGACCAGAAGTACGTCGGCAAGACACTCCCATATTTGCATAATCTATGGGGTCGCACGGTTCATTTGGAAACAAAAGATACTGACGGCAAGACGGTAGTCTACAACTACGATGGCAAGGCAATCAGCCAGCGCTAATTAGCCGGTGACAAAGTAATCAAACGCGAATGTCTGGCTGATGGGTGCTGGGCTACTGGTGCAGATACTAAAGCCGGTCGCTGACCGATCAACATAATACTCGGTGCGTCCGGCAGCAGCACCGACAGGTGTCACGATAACGCGTGGTTGTGTGGCAAAGGCTTGGGCAAAATTGATACGGGCAAAGCAGCCAGCCGCGGTGTTGGTGCCGGTATTGATGCTGACGGTGCCGGCTGTGTCAGACCCACTGACCGATGCTGATCCGCCGTTGCCCAGGCCATTTCCATTGGTACGATTGGGAGCTGGGCCAGTAAATGCCAGGTGGTTTGGCACTTGTAGTACGGCGTTGCCGCTGAGTACCAATCGAGTGACGGTGAGTTGATTGGCGGTGACCGCACCGCTGAAGGTTGATGCGCCTGATACACTGAGGTCGCGCATGGTGGTCGAGCCTTGGATGGCGGCGTTTTGTGCGACTTGCAAACTATTGATTTGTGCCGTGCCGAGGTTTGAGGTGCCGGATATCGTTAGGTTTGGTGCTTGAATCGTGCCGCCGGTCTGAAAGCTCCCAGCCACATTCAGGTTGCCGCGCATCAATGTTTGTCCGGCAATGATTGCGTTGCCTTGAATCGTCAACGTTTGCGACGAGTTACCAACCGTGGCGTCGTTAGTTGCCAGTTGTTTGAGGGCACTTTCGCTGAGTGTCTGCGAGCCAATGGCTGGTACGGGCGCAACCTTTTGACTATTGAGGTAATTGACGATGGTAATCGCGCCACCGATGACAATCAACAGTAAAAACAGCAAAAAGTACAAATTGACACGGCGAAAGAATCGCCTTATGGGTGAGAGTTTTTTCTCTGGTGCTTGCTCGGGTGTAGCGGTTGCGGCCACCTTTTCGGCTTGTTCTTGCTCAAGATCATCAGGCGTACGACTCAATGCATCAGCCGGTGCTTGCTGCTCGGTATCTGGGGTTGATTCCTCTGGTGAGGTGTCGTTTTGTTCGCTCATGTGTGTTGTTTTGTGATTATGTTTATCACCATCTTACTACATCTACCTCTTCGGCGCTAGTTGTAATTTGCCTGACAATACGTGATAATACAGCATAAGGTTTATGCAAAAATGGAGTAGAGGGCGATTTGTACTGTATAGCCTGCTGGCGCTGCTGATAACAATCAATGGCCACGCAGGTATAGCTGGCGCTGTCACCGCGAATTCGTCGCATTATCAGGTAACCGAAACGCAGTTTGGCACCGGTGCGCTGAATGCGTGTTCGGATAAATATTGTGCCCAGGCATCAATTGGCGATATGGCGGTCGGCACTAGCAAAGGTACAAATAGCACAGCGCAGTTCGGTACCATCCAGCAGGATGACCCGCTGATTGAGGTGATTGTCGATCCGGGAGTGTCAAATCTGGGCGTGCTGAGTACTGACAAGACTGCCAGTAAAACATCGATTATTCGCGTGCGCACCCATTTGGTCGGGGGGTATCAATTGCAAGTCGTCGGCAATGCACCAGTCTATAATGGTCACAAGTTACAAACATCATCATCACCTGTCGTCTCGCGTCCTGGTACCGAACAATTTGGTATCAACTTGGCGACTAATACCGTGCCAGCCATCGGCAAAGATCCAGTGCAGATGCCATCTGCTGAAACCAGCTTTGGTGTGGTTGCCGACAATTATAAGATCCCCAATCGCTTTAAATACACCAGTGGTGATGTGGTCGCGCGCAGCGATACCGATTCTGGACGTACTGACTACACCGTCAGTATGATCGTCAACGTTGCCGGTAATACGCCAGCGGGGCACTATACCAGTGATTTTTCGGCGGTTGTCATTCCAGCGTTCTAGCTACTTTTGACAAACTATCCACAATAGCTGTGGATAACTAAATCATCAATCTATTGCTATTCCTATACTTCTAATGATAAAATTCGCGATGAACCCCTTTGTATTCTGTGGAAAGAGTACAGGGCCACCACAATATAAAACAAAAACAAGGAGATACATGAGTATGTATACACTCAAGTCAATCGCGCAGCGGACAACGCTGCTCGGTGCGACGGCTGCCCTGGTAGTTGCAGCAGTAGTACCGGCAGCTGCCGTATTCGCCGCGGAATTGAATCCATTGACCGAGCGTTCGTTGCTGCTATCCAGCTCGGCGCCAGGGTTTATCGATACGGATGGATCGAATTATTCGACCGCCAACCCGAACCCAGGAGCGGTAGGAAACCCAGGTGATAGCGGTTATATACCACAGACGTTTGCGCCGGCAGGCTCAGGTCCAAATGGTATGAAGACGGGCGAAACGTTCACGTTCCGTGTCAGTAGCAGTAGTACGATCAAGGGGCTTTCGTTCCAGTACTGTACGAGTGCGGCAGGTTACTGCCAGGCACCGGGTAATAACAATGAGCTAGTACCAGGTTATACTGATGGCTCAGCGAACTCGGCAGGCGACTTCCGAAATGGTGTCTATCCTACAGCCACGGACGGTCGTCCTGATAACACCGGCCCAGACGGTGGACATGCAGCTCAAAAGAGTGACCTCGACTTTGTTGGTTCATTTGCTCCTGCTCTAGCAGCTGCAACGCCAGCGGCAGGAGAGTTCCAGATTTATCGCAAAGCAGCAGGAGGTACTCTTGATCCAATCGACACCACTGGTTGGTCATTTGAGAAGAAAAACCTTGAAAGCGACTTGAGCACTAGCTCTCTAACAGGTAAGAATAACTATGTTACTGTTTCTAGCCCGACTGGCATTACGGGTGTTCAGGCTGGTGATCAGATTCAAGTCGTCTTTAAAGCTAGCGAATCAACGTACATTACTAACCCAGGTGCACGCGAGTTCTTCGTCAAGATTAATACCTATAGCAACAATGGTATTGATGATATGATTGGCGCACAGAACGATGCGACACCAGCTGACATGAACGACGACGCTGGACACACAGTTATTGATGGTGGTGTTACTGTCGCCAACGTGATGACCGATTCGATTCACATCACTACCAAGGTATTGGAAACGATGGCATTCTCTGTTGGTACAAAGAACCGAGATACCATGGATATCGGTGGTGCTGGAAATACTCACGGTACATGTGATCCAGTCCTCCAGGACAATAACAATCGCTTGCAGCTTGGTAATGAAAATGCTGAGCATTCGCTTGAAGTCGCAAAGGCTTACGATGTTAATTCGTACTGGCGACTAAGCTCTAACTCATCAGGTGGTGCAACTGTGTACTATTCAGGTGGTACGCTTGCAAACACTGTAGGTGACGAAATTCGCGATATGCCGACAGAGACTGCGAGCACACCAGGTACTGAACAGTTTGGTCTAGGGTTCGTTGATGCTGGACTTGACACTATGGATAGTAACCCTGCCGTTACGTGGCAAAATACTGATGCGGCAACCCATAAATCTCTAGTGCGTAGCTATCCGTTTATTACACTTTCGACACAGACGGCTGGCGTTTATGCACCGCTCTTGTCTCAACCCGCTAGCCAAGGTTACGACGAGGCCACGGGACTTCTAGATGATGGTAGCGGACATGCTGCTCCATCAGGTGCTGCAAAGTTCCAGTTCCATAAGAGTAGTCTAACTATTCCGGAGCCAATTGCTCAGCAAAACGAGATGGTTATTAACTGCTCAACGGCAAAGATGCGTTATGTTGGTAACATCGCTGCAGATACCCCAGCTGGTGTTTACACAACCAAGATTAACTATCTTGCAGCTCCTCAGTACTAGAAAACTTTCGCACGAAAGCCATAAGAACTAAGGCAAAAACCGACCCTCCAGTAGGGTCGGTTTTTGCTATCTGTGATACGCACTACGCATTCCGCTTATAATTTAGTACAATAACAGGCATGGGACGA
>JASLCP010000030.1 GCA_030151825.1 Candidatus Saccharimonadales bacterium | reverse complement strand
CATCACTGCTCGTTACTGCCCCGCTACCTGGCACTGTGACAGTGTACGGACCAAGGTCGGCAGTCGTACTATCTGGATTAACAACATGAATATAAACGGTGTGCTGCCCCGGCGCAAGGTCACTCGGTAGCGTGCATGACCATTTACCTTGTGCGTCAGCGATCGCCGTGCATGACACGGGATCTGAATGAACAGTGACCGTCACTTTGGCACCAGGTTCAGCAGTACCGCTAAAGGTTGGACGTTTGTTTATGTTGGGTGTCCCTGTCAGTGTTTTGCCACTAATAACGGCTGTTGGCGTAGTATTTGATCCGCCGCCAGATGGCTGGTTAAAAGCAAATGACGCAGAGCCATTTACTGACACCGTACCAGGAGCGGTAATGTCAAAATCGTCGGCGAGCCAGATTTTGGCGGTAGTAGGGGTGATGATAGGCTGGAAGGCGTTATCAAAGAGGTAATAGCAAGGTGGATTGTCTGTGGACGTAGGAATACCGTATCCTTCAAGTGTTGCTTTGTCGAACTCTGTGCCATCGGTACAAAAATTGAGAGCTGTCCCATTGAGCGTAACAAACGACTTGTACGGCGGGTTGATTGCCTGCTGATACTCCATTCCGTCGCTCGCACCTACCATATCCAATCCTGTAACTGTCATAATGTTTTTACCGGATTCTACACCAAACGATATACCTTCGATTTCAGAGGCAGTTTCAGGGAAACGTAACATAATAGCAGCTGGAAGGCGCATATTCCCCAGTCCCCCTAGTAATATCGGATCAAAACCTCCCCAGCAGTATCCACCGCTGTCGCTCGACACTACACAATGGTTATTTGAAACACCTGAACTTACCTGTGTCACTACCTTACCCGCGAGTACACCTGTCGTATCGACGGCGACAGGCACAGAGCTACTCGTAACCGTACTGCCGTCACCAAGAGATCCATTATAATTCAATCCCCAACAATAGACCTTGCCACTAGCAAGTGCGCACGGGGTTGACGATCGAGCGTCCACCTGTGTCACTACCTTACCCGCGAGTACACCTGTCGTATCGACGGCGACAAAACTATCAGAGTACTCTCCCTGGAAATTACTTCCAAGTTTCCCTACTGCATTGTCTCCTACACAATACGCGGCACCCTCAGCAAGAGCACATATTGTTGTGCGCCATCCATCCATCTGAGAAACGACTTTCCCGTCAAGCACACCACCGCTATCAAATACACTAAACTCAACGCCTTCGAATTTTGAGCTGTAGAGCTTACCGCCCGCTAGAACAAATGTACGTCCAACAACATCGCTCCCCTCAGTACCGCTAGTGAGCCTCGCAACCTGTGTCATACCTGCATCAACAGGTATGCCAGTTGTATCCATTTTGGTGATGCCGCTAGTGAATGCTGATGTGTATATCTCATTGTCTGCAATGACATACTTAGTAGAGCCCATTGATCCAATAGACGAAACTGTTTTACCTGTTAATAGTCCATCCCTATCAAATGGCACCGGGACATGTTCGTCGCTACCATTTACTTGGCCCCAGCAGTAGACAGAGCCACTCGCAACTACACATGCCCAATGATCACCGGCCGTAAGCTGCGTAATTGTCTTGCCCGCCAACACACCAGTAGTATCAATAGCAACAGGAGTTTTTGAGCTGTCGACACTACTCCCGTCACCTAGCTGGCCTTTATCATTCATCCCCCAGCAATAGACAGTGCCTCTCGCCATGGCGCAGGTTACGCTGTCTCCTTCAGCAATCTGTGATATACCCGTTAGCGGCTCACCAGCATCGATAGTGACGGCTCCTGTCTGCTGTATCATTCCTAGTGGACTCACCGCTAGCATCAGTACGATAAAGCTTAGAATGATATTTCGCACAGAAGAGGTTTTGCTGATCCGTAGGCTCATCTATCTACCTTTCATGGTCACGGTTTATTCTTCCAATCATACCACATATCACCCAATATCTGGACGATAGAGCATCAACGCCGCCTGATAACCCATTGGCACGCGCAGTAACTGGTCGTTATCTTGTGGACAGACAATCAAGCCAACTGATTCAAGCGACCCATCCACCACGCTATGATCAATCCGCACCAAGTCATACCACGCGCCGCCCTCGATATAATCTGTATACGCGTTCGCCATCGGCTGCCCGTGGTCATAGATTACCTCGGCCATCGCATCGTGTATCGCTACCCAATAGGGACAGCCAGCCGCCGCCGTGTCTTCAATATCAAGGTTCAGTGCAGTAAAGTAATGGTTTATCTTTTTGTCCGACATGTTATACGTCGCATTTTGCAGATACCGCATCAGGTCGTCTTCCGCCATTCCTTCACGGTCGACCGAAGTGTAGAAATCTCGTGTCATCATCATTTCTTCTTTGCTTAACCGCTTGCTGTATCGCTCACGGATCAGCTCGGGCATATCAACAGGACGATTATGACGAGGTATTGTATCTCCTGTTCGCGCAACCGGAATCGAATATCGATCATATTGAGCAAGTCCATTCGCCTCAATGACCAGAGCAAGCGTTGATACGTTTTCTTCATTTTCATACAGCTCAACATCACTGACATCACCCACAATGTTTGTAGCTATACACGGAAAACCTTCCCGTACCGTCGTTTCGTGCAGGTCACTATAGGTATCCATCGTCAATTCGGCGTATACCTGCCACCGATCACGTCGCTGCTCATATCGATCAAGTGTCGCTCGCCCCACTATCTGCGCTCGGCGCAACGCAGCAACCGTCAACTCACCCTCAGTCAGCGCGGCATCAATCGATCCGTACATATCAGTCAACTGTCCAACCAGTAGATGACGTTCTGGTTGGTCCAATCGACTCGGTTTTCCACCGGTATCTTTCATGTCTATCGTACTCCTTAGTAAGAAAAATGCCCGTGTTAACGGGCATTTTGCGTTGAGAGATTATTTGATCGAAGTAATCTCAATCTTTGAGTATTTCTGGCGATGACCAGTTTCTTTGTGAACACGTTTTTTACTCTTGTAACGGATCACGCGGATTTTGTCACCCTTTACGAGGTCTTCGACAACCTTGGCTTTGACGGCTACACCTTTGACCGTTGGTGTGCCGACAGTGGTGGTTTCACCGTCAATAACCAACAGTGCATCAAGAGTGAGCTCTTTTGTTCCTTCCGGGAGGAGGTCCACCAGGAGGGTCTCTTTTTCGCTGACAACAAATTGTTTGCCACCGATCTTAACGACTGCTTTTGTCATATGATTCCTTAATGTGTATTAGTATTCAATCAATGACTGATTGTAACAGATGTGACGCATTCTTGCAATAGCCCCCTAGAATGAATAATGCCCGCGCCGTCTGGCAGCAGGCACTATCCTACTCCCTAGGCGCGGGCTCCCGCAGCTGATGAGTATGAAGTAACTCCAGGGAGCTGGACAACCAGCGCATCCCCTTCTGTTTCGTCGGCAACCGACACGTGCAAAACGAACGAGTGAGTATCGAGGTCGAAACACTGCCGGACCCGCTCCTCCAGGTCAACGCCCAGACGGTTCAGTTCTTCACGCAGTCGATTGACCTCACGAAAGCTCAGCTTTTCGATTTCGAGCACCGATTTGAACATAGCAACGGCCATGATACACATCCTATCATCAGCGGACACACCATCGAATAATGGTATGGGGAATATTATATCACTTTATTAATAAAAAACAATAATCATCTTATTAGGGCTACGAACTACCCAGGATTACCTGGTTGGCATGTAGCCAATCATGTACATTGCCTGCATCAAGCAACTCGCCCTGCGACGCCACCGTCTGCACCGTATGCCCATCCAACACATACTGGTTAATCGGTTCGATCAGCTGATACTCACCCGATAATTGAATCTGACAATAGTTATACACATTCAACAGCAATTCGTAATTCAAGATAAAGGTGCCCGTATTGATATAGTTGCTTGGCGCCTGTTCGACCGTTGGTCGCTCGACGATACGCTCAAACGCACCTGTTGTTTCATCAAACTGTACGACCCCATAATTACTCACCTGTTGCCGAGGGACTTCCACAACAAGGAGCGAGTTTTCATTCTGTGGCGTCACTTGCTTAAGGCGAAAAAGCTCGGACGATCGGTCGGCCATATTAATAAAGCTATCGCCCAGTGCGACCATCGCCGATTCGCCCTTTTGCAGGTACGGTACCGCCATGGCAACAGGCACTGCTGTGCCATACTTATCGTTCGGATCTTGTTCGATATAGTGAAAGTTCACCTCTTTAGGAGGATGCGCAAGCTCTTGCATCGCCACCGGTGCATTGTACTGCAAGTACTGATTGAGGCGCTGATTTTCGCTGTAATATTCTTGTAGCTGCGTACTGCCTTGACTGATAACAAAATAAATATCGGTAATCCCTGCCATAATACAATCGCGCACCACATAGTCAATCACCGGGCGGTTACCGATTGGCAACATACATTTATCAATCGCTTTAGTGATAGGCAAACGACGAGTGCCCCATCCGGCCACTGGTATAATCGCTTTGGTTACTGGCATGAATCTGTCCTCTTTTCTTCTGGTATGTTTCTGTTACTTCACTCTATTATACAGATTCAGCGTGAATAAAGCTGCTTGCATTTGTGTTTTGTCGATGGTAGGTGCGGATCGCCATTGTTGCTCCGATGGTCGCTCCTACGGTGATAATCATCCACCAGTACCATGCGATGCCCATCAGCACCCAGCCCGACTCACTTGCGGCAATTGGCGTCGCATCTGCATCGACAATCGCCTTTGCGCCCAGTACGGACGTATCTCGCGAGGATGCCGATGCGATAGCTTTGGGCGTAGAATTTACGTTAGCACTCGTCAAATCACCAACGGTCACCCCGTAGAGTCGCGTAATAGGGGTAATCGGTGCAACTGGTAGGATTGGCGCAACAAATTGACCTATTTCGTCGCGAAAACTCAATGGTGCTGCCTGAACGGGAGTTGGTGGCTCAACCGGTGTTGGTGGCGGTGGAGTTACCACGGTTAGTTGTTCTGTGATAGGTGTTGACACATAGACCATTGGTTCAGCATCGGGCTGCTGCGAAGGTATCGTGCGTGACGCTTTGATGCCAAAATGATGCAGACCGTCGGCAATCGACGCCGGAACGACTGCGGTCCAGATGTAATTTCCCTCGTCGTCAGGTGATTCGGCAATCGTCGGCGCCATGGTCGATGTTGCATCATCGACAGTAATGGCGATAGTAGCGTCATGATGCGAAATACTGCCGCCAATGGTGCGATAGTCAGGTGTCTTGCTAAGGGTAGCAAACGGTGTTTTGTTGTCGATAGTCACCCTGACTGCTTGATCCTTAGTAGTGTTGCCCGCTTGATCAGTGGCGCCATATCGAATGAGATAGCTACTACCATCAGGTAAGTCGTTGGTTTTCCAACGCAGCATGATTGACGACGCCGCAGCGTTACTCTCGGTGAGTAGACGCGGTGTAAACGGACTGCCATCGGCATGAACAACTTCGATAAACGCTGTTTTTGGCTGCGCGTCGATGATAGCTAGCTCGGCTTTGACCGTATTTCGTACGGTCCCCTCTTGTACATTTAGTGTCACCTCAGGAGGTGTTGTATCTGCAGCAGGCAGCGGTGTAGCGTCGGCCACCCCCTCTCCTTTAGCCACCATATCAGCTTTACTTACAGGGGTAGCAGCAACCGGCGAAAGAGGTGTAATAATACCCACGACAACGACGACCCCAATAATAATGCCTTTATACAAGAATGCTCCTATTCGTCCGTGATATGTCTCTCGCATGCGCCACATCCCCCACATAGTTGCTATATACTGCCCCTATTATACCACG
>JASLCP010000065.1 GCA_030151825.1 Candidatus Saccharimonadales bacterium | reverse complement strand
GGCAAAGCAGGGTTTTTGACCAGCTGCAGTGGCACTTCAGATAGATCATGTCCGCTCATCGTCAGGTTAATATCAAGTGCGGCGCAAATCTTGCCCGGTCCATTCGTCACATTGACGCCAGTCATATTGCGACGGCGCTCGATACTTTCGATACCGTCAATCGGCTCGACTGCACGAATCAGTACACCAGCACCAAACCCTTCTTGCCCACACACTACATTGCAACAATGATGCATGCCGTACGTAAAATAGACGTACAAATGTCCGGCGCTTTTAAACATGGCGTCGTTACGCTTACTACGCCCCTTGAATGTGTGGCTTGCCTCGTCGGTTTGGTCATACGCCTCCGTTTCGACAATACGTACTCGAATCTGCTGCCCGTCAAGTTCACGCACCAAATCACACCCAAGCAGTCGCCGTGCTGCATCTTCGGCCGGTACACTCAACCACTCAAAGTCATCGTGTCTCATATATCCAGTATGACATATGCCGCAAATGATATACTAGCAACATGAAAGTCGTCTTCGTCCATAATCCAAAATCTGGTTCGGCGCTCGGCACGTCTGACTTGCGCAAAAAATGCCAAAAAGCAGGCATTACCATCGAAAAATTCATTGCCATTGACGACCATCTTTCACACAAACTCGCCCCCTACACTAAAAAACCAACGATCATTGCAGCCATCGGTGGTGATGGCACCATCAGCGCCATAGCAGGTATCGTCGCAAATACCAAAGCGACTCTTTTGCCGATACCAGGCGGCACACTCAACCACTTCACCAAAGATCTCGGTATCCCCCAAGACATCGATACGGCACTTATACGGGCCGCCAAACTAAAGCCACGACATATTGATATCGCGCGCGTCAATGACACGTATTTTACCAACAACTCTAGCATAGGAATGTACCCTGCAGCGCTCCAAGAACGCAAACAATTCGAACCCCGCATCGGCAAATGGACAGCAGCCGTCGTCGCATCATTCCGTGCCTTTGTCCGTCTCAAAACTTACCAGGTAACCATAGACAGCCAAACGTTTACGACCCCGTTTATCTTTGTCGGTAATAATCGTTACACGCTTGACGAATCAATTGGTACCACACGAACCTCACTCGAAAAAGGTGTTCTAACCGTATTTGTCGCCAAAACACAGTCTCGACTGACACTCCTTAAAATCGCGCTTTTTGCTCTTGCCAGTAAAGCGGCTGACCTACCCGAATTTGATATATTCTATCCACAACACCTAACGGTCAAAACAAAAAAATCACTGTTATCCGTCTCGCATGATGGCGAAGTATCGCGACTTACGGTGCCGCTCAACTACACTATCGAGCCGAGTGCCCTAAAGATCATTGGATGAATGCGATAATCGAGAAACCTACGCAAAGTCACTTTATAGCATTGACATAGCATCAAGATCAAAGACCATGCCTGCAACTCGTATTTCTTCGCCTTTTCGTTGGACGATTTTGCCCTTATCATAAAAGTTTCTATACGATCCATCCGCATGTTGAATACGATACTTGGTTTCGTACACATCCGCTTTCCCCGACATGTGTGCTGTCATCGCGTCCATTGCTTGCTGATAATCATCTGGATGGATCAGATTGGTGAATGAGGTATAGTGAACAAACGCCTCTGGTTCATAACCCAGCATCAACACTTTATTCGGGTGAAAAAACACCGTCCCCGACGGAAGTTCCATCTCCCACCACGCCATACCAGCCGCTTGCATGGCGTCATTAATTTTTATTTCTTGCGTTATATCGTCAAAGATCATCTATCGTTACTATATAGGTAAGCTACTAAATAGCGAACTGCCCCGCACCAAACGCCACAATTACCGCCGCCAGCACCAACATCAACAGGTCATACTCCCAGCCGCGCTTGCTTGCCCAATATGGACTATGCCACTTGAGTAGATGCATCCCAATCGTCCCACACATCAGCAGTATTATGCCGATGCCAGCCCACTGCGCCAACACACCACTGGCCATCGACAGTGCCGCGCAGAGCTCTGCCGTTGCGACCAATATCGCCAGCGGTAGTGGCACACCGTCTTTTTTGGCAAAACCTTTGATATCACGAAATTTGACACGCGCCTCCTCGGCAAAAGTGATCACGAGTACGAGTCGTACCAGAGCTAATACGATACTTTGGATAACAACTGGTATAGTGATGATCATCATAGGTTTATTTTACCACCTTTGCCGTGGTGGTCGATTTGCTAAAATAGAACACGAAACAACCGACACCAGGAGGATATATGACAGCGATTAATCCATATATTAATTTCAACGGCAATGCCGAAGAGGCGTTCACCTTTTATCAATCAGTATTTGGCGGCGAACCAACCAACATCATCCGATTCAAAGACCTCGCAAGCGATGAGTTTCCTGTTGCCGAAAATGAGGCAAATAAAATCATGCGCATCACATTACCTGTCGGAGATAGCGTTCTTATCGCCAACGATGTCCCCAAGGTATTGGGTCGCGTTAACGAAAACGAAAACCGATCAAAAATCGCCGTCAGTGCTGATAGTCGCGAAGAGGCTGACCGAATCTTTATCGGACTTTCAGCAGGTGGCACCGTTGAAATGCCCGCTGATGATAGCCCGTGGGGCACCTATTTTGCGATGTTCCGGGATAAATATGGTATTGAGTGGACGGTGGAGTTTGATCCGAAGGTG
>JASLCP010000026.1 GCA_030151825.1 Candidatus Saccharimonadales bacterium | reverse complement strand
GAATGGCATTCCCACTGGCAAAAATCATCCAAAACCAAGATGGTTTCGTGGCAGAAGAAACGCACATTCGCATCGATTTTCCCGACGGAACACACGGCGAGTGCAGAACTGAGCGCGTCAGAGTTCACTCGGACACACTGATCAAGCCATCAAGCATCGCCGTTTTTTTTGCTGGCGCGGTTCGTCGCCTAAAATCCCGTAACACCATCTAGAAAGGCATCACACTATCCCGTAGTGCCAACCAGACAGTGGCACTACGGGATATTTTATTTACAAAAATAATAAAAACTGGTACAACTAGTCCACTGTCTCTTTCGACGAAAGGCCAAGGACATGAACCTTCAGGAATTTGCCGACACTATCACTGGTGTCGCCCACAGTCGTCTCGATTGCCAGATTATGGACGAACGGTATGTGCGGCTCGCCAATCAGCCAGTCGCAACACCGAGCGATATCGCACACCTTCTTCGTAACGTGCAGCATCTGTCCGCCACCAGACTGCAGCTCCGTTGGAGATACGATTTGCACGGTGTTGTTCATCTGGCCTGCCGACTTGGCCGCGGAACGGTCATTACCAACCATTTCGTCAGTATGAAGCACCCATCAGCGTGGGTATACGACACCCGTCATCGGTGGGTCGGCCGAGTCGATCATAGCTATTTGCAGCTATTCGCAAGTAGCTTGTCGCGAGCTGATATCGTTCTAACAGGGCGGACGCTATAATGTCACCAATTCGAAAGGGGAGTACCCGTCTGTTTTCATCATAGAGCGGACGGGTTTTTCATGTATTTAGGACGTTTTGATCCGGCGATAGGTAAAGCGCGCCGCGGTGCGCCATCCGCCCGATGCATCGGTGTCGAATTGCTTGATTTCACCGTCTTTGACTTCGTGAATCTGAATGAGGGCAGGGTTATAGGGCGCCAGAGTACGATAAAAAATCAAATCTTCTTTGCTCGGATTGGTCCGTGCCGGAAAAATCTGACGGAATTTAGTGCGTCCAACAGCGTCAAAATAGTCAATTTCGCCTTTGGGTGGCAAAAATAATTCTGCCTTTAACCCCATACGCGTCACGATCTTTTTGACATCGCTCAGCACCAGCTTTGACTGCGCCGTAATATACACAAACAACTGCTTTTTGGTGGTCAAAAACACCGTTGCCTCGGCCGTGTGACTCACCGGAATTTGGCGGACAATCACCTTGTCGATATCGACAGCCAGGCCAAATTTGCTTTTGGCGATCTGTTCGATAGCGATGTCGTCGTAGATTTCGTCACTCATAGATACCGCTAGTATAACACAGGAGAGCCAAGAACGGTAGATTTTTTATACTTTTTATGGTATAATAGCGTATTGACGAAAAAAACCAAGAGCGGTATACTGCAATCACCAACGAGGAGATTAATGTAGCATGACGCACGCAATCGAGCAATCATTCGGTAACAACACTGACTATTCGCCCCACGATAGTGGGGATTTTTTGTACAAAGACTTTGACAATCCGGTCATACATACAGAGGTCACGTACGAAGACGAGACCCGTCATGCCACAATTCGCAAAGAGCGCGTCACGATGGATAACGGCGCGTATTACGATGTCACGTCAACCCTCGCCAAACAGCGATCAATCGACATTGGTATCGTCGCCACCGCCGCATGGCTCACTCATGACCAAGGCATCAACAAAGACAGAGCGCTACGAGCTGCCAAACTCGGTATCGACACAACCTTCGTCTCGCCACAACAAAACCTAACGCGCATCGGACACTTTGGTCGCAGCGTTTGTAACATTATCGAAATCGCCGATTACATGCACTTCCGTGATGACCGCGACCCCGATCATTTGTGGGTTGACGGCATTTCGCGTGGCGGCATGCACGCGCTAGGTATCGCAGCCAAAGCGCCCTACGTCAACAATAAACGCGTTGTTGTGGGTGACTACACCGTGCCGTGTTTCCCAGACGGCGTCGACCTTGAGCGCGACCTGCCACAACTTCCACAGCTAGTGCTCAACGAATTTAGTGCGTTGACGGCGTTTTACAAATTACCACTGTCCGCCATGATTCATTATCCGCGTACCTTTGCCTTGCATCCAAAAATGCAATTCCAGCACCTCAAAGAAGTCCCGACGCTCCTCAGCGGTGCCGTGGGAGACGCTGCTCGCCACATGCCAGCCGATACTTTTGGTCATGTCACCAACTACATGGGCGACATCATGGGACAAGGCAGGCGCTGGGAGCCCATTCTCGAACAGTACGACAATCTATCGGTCGAAAACTTTAAGGGCGGTGGTCATCTAAGCCTGGTCGATGCACGCTGCCAAGACAAATGGGAGGCGCGTCTCAAAGCCGTCCACGAAGTTATCGAAAGTGACCCACGTATCGTCGAAGAGAACGGTGATGTCATGTGCGAGGCGGTTCGTAGCGTATCTGATACGACTTTCTGTCATCGCCCCATCGCCGCCTAATATAGAGCCTCCTGATGTATACTGAGAAGTAATGGACTTTTCGACGCGCTACAAAAAACTCAACGACCATCAACGACAAGCGGTTGATATAATTGATGGGCCTGTCATGGTGATTGCTGGACCGGGCACAGGCAAGACTGAGCTGCTCAGCATGCGCGCGGCAAATATCCTCAAACAAACCGACACGTTGCCTGAAAATATTTTGTGTCTAACCTTTACCGATAGCGGAGCAGCGGCTATGCGGCAGCGCTTGGTCAACATCATCGGACCAGCAGCCTACAAGGTAGCGATTCATACGTTCCATAGTTTTGGCAGCGAAATTATTAGTCACCACCGCGAACACTTTTATCGCGGCGCCGAATTTCGTCCGGCCGATGAATTGTCGACGTACGAAATTATCCGCACTATCTTTGACGAGCTAGAGTACAGTAGTCCACTAGCCAGCAAAATGAACGGTGAATACACCTATCTGCGCGAAACCTTGCGAACAATTTCGGAACTCAAAAAAAGCGGTCTGTCGAGCGACGAACTCCTATCGATTCTTGATGACAATGACAGCATTATCGACACTGCCGAGCGGTTGCTGGCCGACATTTTTGCCGCTGGTATCAAAAAAACCACTGCCGAACAACTGGCGCCGCACATCGACACTATTCGCACCAGCGCTACCGAACTGCCCGTCACCGGCATCGTATCGCTAGCCAATATCCTTGCCGACAGCCTACAATTTGCTGTGACGACCGCTATCACTGATAATTCAACCAAACCAGTCACCGCGTGGCGCAATCAATGGATGACCAAAAACCAGCAAGGTGCCTTTGTTTTTAAGTCTCGCGCTCGTCAAGAAAAACTACGCGCCGTCAGCTTTATCTATTACCAATACCTGGCGCGTATGCAGGCCGCGGCGCTGTACGATTTTGACGACATGATTTTGGACGTCATCCAGACAATTGAGCGCGTCCCCGAGCTAAAATACAACTTGCAAGAAAAACACCAGTACATCATGGTCGACGAATTTCAGGATACCAACATGGCGCAGATGCGTATTTTGCATAACCTGACCGATAATCCGGTCGCCGAGAGCATGCCGAATATTCTGGTGGTAGGTGACGACGATCAGGCGATATATAGTTTTCAGGGCGCTGATATTAGCAATATTGTGGGCTTTCGTAGTCAGTACCCAATGACAAAAATCATCACACTCGTCGATAATTATCGTAGCGCGCCACCGATTTTGACCCAGGCCCGCGACGTGATTATTCAGGGAGGTGACCGTCTGGAAACACGCATTCCAGGGCTCGATAAAACCTTAACCCCGCATGTCAAAGTGAGTGATAGTAAAGTCGAATTAATCGAGACAGATACTGCCAGCGACGAACGAACGTGGCTGGTCAAAAGGATCAGCACACTGATCAAAGATGGTACAGCGGCTGATTCGATTGCCGTATTGGCACGAAAACACAGCGAAATTGTCGATTTATTGCCATACTTTGCTCATGCCGATATTGCCGTTAATTACGAACGACGCGACAATGTCCTCGAGCTTGACGTCATCGTGCAGCTCGAACTATTAGCACAGATTATCGTCGCCATTGCCGAAAACGACCATACGACCACCAACACCTTATTGCCGCAACTATTGGCGTATCCCGCGTGGCAGTTTGACCCCGTCGATATTTGGAAACTCAGCCTGGCGGCGAGTAGTAATCGTAGTTCATGGATGGAAACAATGGCCGTGCAGCCAACGTTTGTACCGTTGCATCGTTGGCTGACGACAATGGGGCAGGCCAGTCTACACTTGCCGCTGGAGCGTATGCTCGACCTGATGATGGGTACACCACAGAGCAAACAGTTGGTATCACTATCGCAATCACCAAGCGACCTGCTTACCTCACCCTTCTATGAGTATTTCTTTAGTGCCGAGCAACTCGAATCGCACACCGACGCGTATTTGACGTATCTAGAAGCCTTGCGTTCGATTCGTAGCAAATTACGTGAATTTCATCCCGATGAGGCGCCAAAACTGGGGAGTTTTCTCGCGTTTATCCGTCTGCACCGTCAGCTTGGTAGTACGATTACCAGCCTGCGGCCGATTGTTGACAAGCTTGACGGCGCCGTTAATCTGATGACCGCACACAAATCAAAAGGACTGGAATACGACCATGTCTTTGTGATTGGCGCGGTTGACACAACATGGGGCGAACGCGTTCGGACGCCACACCGCATGATTGGCTACCCAGAGAACTTGCCGCTAGCGCCAAGCGGAGGATCGCTAGACGAACGATTACGCCTCTTCTTTGTCGCAATGACACGCGCCAAGCAGCAATTGACGATTAGCTACGCACTGGCAAACGACGCTGGCAAATCATTGCTACCGGCCAGCTTTTTGGCAACGGCAGCGTGGCAGGCACAGCACCACTCACTCGAACATACGGTCGAAACGCTCGAAACCACTACGGCACTGGAGTGGTACCAACCGCTCGTCAGTATCAAGCAAGGTACCCAGCAAAAACTACTGCAGCCGCTATTATCGCGCTATAAACTCAGCGCGACGCATATTGGTGCATTCCTTGACGTCACCAGTGGTGGTCCGCGTAGTTTTCTCCTTAATTACCTGCTGCATTTTCCGCAGTCGCTCAGTCCGCAAGCCGCCTATGGAACGGCGATTCACGCGACACTGCAGCGCGCTCACGCCCATTTGACCGCCACCGAAACACACCGCGCACCCGAAGATATTTTGCACGATTTTGAAACCTACTTGCGCGATCAACGCTTGCCTAACGACGAGTTTCAGCTGTATTTGCAAAAGGGAAGTGACTCGTTGCAGGCCTTTTTGGAGCAAAAATACATTGATTTTCATGCCGGCCAAAAACCAGAGGTCGATTTTGCCAGTGAACAATCAATGCTCGGTGAGGCGCATTTGACTGGCAAGCTCGACTTGATCGATATCGATATCAAAGCCCGCACGATGGTCGTCACTGACTACAAAACCGGCAAAGCTGTCCGTGACTGGAAGGGTAAAACCGACTACGAAAAAATCAAGTTACACCGTTATCGTCAGCAGCTGATGTTTTATAAACTGCTAGTCGAACGGTCACGCACCTATAGCAACTATACGGTCGAGCAGGGTATTTTGCAGTTTGTCGAGCCGATGAATGATGGCACAATTATTGGCCTCAAAACTACCTTTAGTGCCGAAGAGCTCGAGACTTTTAGTCGATTAGTCCAGCGTATCTGGCAGTGTATCACGACACTCGATTTGCCCGACACCAGTGAATTTGAGGCGAGTTACAAAGGTATTTTGGCATTCGAAACATCACTATTACAAACGGACGATTGACGAACTGTCAATAATTCGGTATGATGAGACTACACAGGTATGTCTTTGGCGGAGTGTATAGGAAACAGGTTCGTATGCAGCCCGCTAAAGACGCGCCTGTTGTCCATTGATAGTTTTTCGTGAACAGCAGAATATGCTCTTTAGCACCACGGGGTGTAGTGTAAGGGCGTACCGTACGCCCATGGTAACACACCGTGCCAGGGGCACGACGATGTTGGTTCGAATCCAGTCATCCCGACGACTTGTCCGATTTTGTCTTCACCCGAGGAGGTGAAAAAGTGGCTACGGAAAAGCAAGTGCAGGACTCGATTGCCGCCGTTCGGGCAGGCAAAGGCACCCGTCAAGATCATGACCGGGTTGACGCTCGGTCTCGCGTGGCTGGCGCCTCCGGCAACCAGGCCAAGGAGGCCATCCGCAAGGGAGCAAAAGCGACCGACACGCATCGTTCGTGGTTTTGATACCACAAAGGAAAGGATCGATAGGTGAGTCTATCGAGCAAAAACAGGGTCGCGCCCAACCTTTCCACAAAGGAGCCTCAAGTAACCAGCCGGTCCGTCGCAGCCAGCTGTGACTTGGCTCCTCAGCGACATGCTACACACCGTGGTGTATCATGTCAGCGCGGACAGCGACCGCACGCACCGCTACCCCGCGTGCGGTCGCTGTACCTGCCAGTTCCGTTCCTATCAACCGCCCATCTCTTACGAGATGGGCTTTTTCATGGTATAATAGCCGTAACAAATGAATACTTTTTGGCACGATCTTCCGCACCCTTTCTTTATTCTGGCTCCAATGGAGGCAGTGACTGATGTTGTTTTTCGCCACGTAGTCGCCGAAGCCGCCGCACCCGACGTATGGTTTACCGAATTTACCAACGCCACTGGCTGGGCACATGCCGGCGATAAAGCGATTGGTGGTCGCTTGGTCAAGACGGCCGACGAACACCCGATGGTCGCGCAACTATGGGGCAGTGATCCGGCATCAATGGAAAAGCTTGCTGCTCATTGTGCCCAGCTTGGCTATGACGGGATCGATATTAATATGGGTTGCCCCGATAGTTCGGCCACCAAAAGTGGCGGCGGGGCAGGCATGATTCGTACACCCGAAATAGCGAGCGCGATGATTGCCGCCGCCAAAACCAGCGGACTGCCAGTCAGCGTCAAGACACGACTTGGCTATAGCTTTGTCAATGAATGGCGTGATTGGCTGACACATCTGCTGCAACAAGACGTCGTCAATCTGACCATTCACCTGCGCACCAAGAAAGAAATGAGCAAAGTCCCGGCACACTTCGAACTTATCCCCGCAATCAAACGACTGCGCGATGACATTGCTCCGCAGACACTCTTGACGATCAACGGCGACATTACCGACCGTGAACATGGCCTGGCGCTAGTACGCGATACTGGCGTTGACGGTGTGATGATTGGCCGTGGCGTGTTTCATAACCCCTACGCCTTTGAACACACTAAAACCGAGCATAGTAGGGCAGAGCTTTTGGGACTCCTCAAGACCCAACTCGATCTCTACGACCGTTATCACGGACAAACCAGTCGCCCCTACGATACGCTGAAACGATTTTATAAAATTTACGTGCGCGGATTTGATGGCGCGGCCGAACTTCGTGATGCATTAATGCACACCAAATCGACCGATGATGTTCGCACCATTATCGCCTCACTCATATAAAACAGCGCCGCATACAGGCGCTGTTTTCATAGTTGCCAGAGGTATAAATCTACTGGTCCGTTACAGGAGTATCATACGATGGTGACGTATTGATCTTAAGACCACTCCCGCCAATTGAGGTAATAATCGTGCCAAACATCCCTTGGATCGTACTCATCGAGGTAATGTTCTGAGCAAGTTGTCCGACAATTGTCTGTAGAGCTGGCTGGATATCACTAAAGCTACTTTGTCCCGTGGCAATCGCAATGATGAGCGCAATCACCGAAGCGATGATTTTGACGATAGTGTCGATCAATTGCTTGATTGTCTTCATCATATCCTGCTGACCCCCCATATCGGCACCTTGGGCACCGGCTTGGTCGATAGCTGATTGACTGTCGTTCGCGAGACCTGTCATCTTGTCGAGTGCTGCCTTTTGCTCGCTCGTATCGTTCATCGCGTATGCCGAGGCATTAGCCGAAGCGTATTGATCATATTGCTTTTCGATACGAACTGCGAGGTCACCCGCTGACTTGATATCCTTGACAGAATCCAGTTCAGTGACGAGTTTCTTGATGGCATCGATGCTCTTGGTAAGTGTTGCTTCAATCTTTTTGACACTATCTGTCGAGTCGACAGTTTTCAGCGCATCAAGTGCCTGTTGGCTTGACGTCAAGCGTCGATTCAATTCAGTGCGCATACTCGCCAGCTTGTCAGTCAATTCTTGGTTGGCCATCGTTGCCGATTGTGCTTGTACGGTACTTTGCGTCAGTAGCACCAGCGAGACGATCCCAACCATCATGAGCCAGAGGACTTTTTTGATTGATGCAAAAGAAAGCGTCGTTACTGTTTTCATCATTATTGACTCACTTTCACGCGTTTTGCCGCGTCATTAGCCGCATTAACTGCTGCCGAATGGGCTTGTTTACTTCGGGTAACCGCAGAATTCACCTCGGTCATACCGTGATCAAGCTGCTCTTGCGATACCGCTTTCTTGTCTGTTTTTTGAGTGGTTTGGGATGTGTCTGCTGTTTTGGTGTCATCAGAGCCGACCTGCATCAATGCGTAGACAGCACCGCCAATAATCACCATGACTGCAATAGCTATCGTCGCAATAACGACAATGCGTAACTTGAGTTTGCTTTGCGCAGTTTCCATAGAGGTCCTTGTGTATATATTAGAGTGATACCATCGTCAGTATACTTGTTATGGTTCTATTTTGCAATCACCAGGCGAAGTCGCTATGCTTGATAATAATTACAAAGTGTGTTATAATAGAACAATAGGGCACCTCGCTCTAGACTCTTTGATAGGAGCATTATGATTGCAGCAAAACCATCACAGTTCCGCACCGGTGGACGGGAGCTCGTCAAGGCCATTTTCGGCTTAGTCGTGTTCAGTGGTGTCGTGCTCATCCTACTTTTCGGAGTATACCTCTTCGTAGGGGCAGTCTTTGGCATTGCCGGCACGTAATCCCACGCTCCACAAAGAGAAACCCTCGCACGCATACCGCGCGCGAGGGTCTTTTCTTTTATCGAAAGGAGGTTATCGACGATGACGTCGACGAAGATCAGCCACCTTCAGGCGAACCGCATGACGATCAACCATTGCCGAAGCCTTTTCGAGCTCGACTTGGTCCTTGGCCTCATCGCGCATCTTGAGTGCACGGTCAAGTGCTGCTTTGCTTTCGGCCTCAACGATATCTTCACCGCTGTCAGCCTCGTCAACCAACACACGGAGCGATTCCGTCGTAACCTCAATCACGCCGCCGCTAATAGCGAAGTATTCCAACTTGTCATCAGCGTCGGTTTTGTTGTGTCGAACAGCAATCGCACCAGGCGCCGCGATGCCGACCAGTGGCTCGTGCCCCGGAAAAACCGCAATCTCACCGTCAGCCGTTGGTAGCACGACCTCGTAGACGTCTTGGTCGACTTTGACCCCCAGAAGTGTTACGAGTTGAAACTTCATTTAGTCCTTCTTTTCGCTTAGAGCACCCGGTGCCATGTAGAACCAGCTTTCAGGCTTGTCATCGTATTTACCAGCAAGGATATCGGCAGCATCCTTGATAGTGTCCTCGAGTTTGACATAGACACCCTTGTTACCGGTAAATTGTTCGGCAACGTGGAACGGCTGGGCAAAGAAACGCTGCAAGCGGCGGGCGCGGTTGACAGTCTGCTTTTGCTCGTCAGACAGCTCTTCCATACCGAGGATAGCGATGATATCCTGCAAGTCTTTATACTCCTGCAGTACGCGCTGCACTTCACGTGCCACGTGGTAGTGTTCATCACCAACGACCTCTGGATCAAGTGAGTTGCTGGTGCTATCAAGCACGTCAACGGCAGGGTAGATGCCGATTTCGGTGAGCGCACGGTTCATCACGATAGTCGCATCGAGGTGAGCAAACGTCGTAGCTGGAGCTGGATCGGTAAAGTCGTCGGCTGGCACGTAAACTGCTTGGACAGAGGTAATCGAACCGTTCTTAGTACTGGTAATTCGCTCTTGCAAAGCACCCATTTCTTGTTGCAAGTTTGGCTGGTAACCCACTGCAGACGGCAGACGTCCAAGTAGGGCAGAGACCTCTGCACCGGCTTGGGTATAGCGGAAGATATTATCGACGAAGAGAAGGACATCTTTGCCTTCATCACGAAACGCTTCGGCCATGGCAAGACCCGAAAGCGCCACACGAAGACGCGCTCCTGGTGGTTCGTTCATCTGACCAAAGACGAGTGATGTCTTGTCGAGGACGCCGCTATCGGCCAGCTCTTCGTAGAGGTCTTTACCTTCACGCGTACGTTCACCAACACCCGCGAATACTGAGTTGCCCTTGTGGTATTCGGCGATGTTATTGATCAACTCCTGGATAAGGACGGTTTTACCGACACCTGCACCGGCGAAGAGACCAGCTTTACCACCTTTAGTCAGTGGCGCAATCAGGTCGATCACCTTGATGCCAGTTTCGAGGAT
>JASLCP010000059.1 GCA_030151825.1 Candidatus Saccharimonadales bacterium | reverse complement strand
CAGCATATAAAGCGGAAAAAACCGGTGTGACGACGACATCCACTGCTGTTTCGAGCAAGCCTGATATCCAAGCGGCAAAACCAACCGATGTGCCGCGTCCAGCGCCCGAAGTCCCTGCCATCAAAAAACTATATGTTCATATCAAAGATCCCGATGACCATACCTCGCTACTAGCACTCAAGCAGACCTGTAGTCAATTCCCGGGCAATGCTGATATTGTGCTAGTGTTGGGTGAAGGTAAAAAATCAGCGATTAAATTGCCATTTACTGTGGAGCCGAGTGATTTGCTGATTGGCGAACTCGTTAAGTTACTAGGTGAAGACTGCGTCGTTGTTAAGTAGTGACGGTGGATGGATAGAATAATCCGTATAGCGCAATACCGGCAGCGACGCTGACATTGAACGATTCTTTGCTACCTCGCATCGGGATTTCGATAATTGCATCGCACTGGTCAAGAAATTCGGGATAGACACCGTCGATTTCGTTGCCTAACATCAGGACGACTTTGTCGGGTGTTTGGTACTCGTTTAACATAATCGAACGGTCGGATTGTTCGAGTGCGATAAGCTTGTATCCTTCGGCCTTCAGTGCAGTAATCGGTGGCTCGTCGTAGCGTTCGAATGGCACCATTGTCTCGGCGCCAAGTGCGGTTTTGTGGATTTGTCGCGTCAGTTTGTCGGCAAAGTGTGGCAAGCGGGTGTCGCCGTTGATAGTAGGATAAGGGGTGTAGCCACTAAAAATGATCTTCGAGACGCCAAAGCCATCACAAGTGCGAAAGAACGCGCCGACATTATGGGTTGAACGAATATTATGAGCAAGAAGAATGATATCAGGCATTACTCTAGTATACCTCGAAATGAGCGTGCATAAAAAGCACAAGCTGTATGCTATACTAAAGTCATCTATGGACGAGAGTAAAATCCAAAAACAACGGCGCGATCACGAAGAACAATCAACCCAGCAACGGGCTGCAGTGCTCGGTCTTTCGTATCTTGATACGCGCGAGTTTGAAGATATCTTTGATCTTGTTCCCGACTTGATGTCAATCGAAGACATGCACAAAAATCGCATGGTGCCACTCCAGATGGGGTCGGAATACACTCCGTATCGCTATGCGGTTAGTAGCCAGACTCCAGAATCAGTCATCAAACAGCTGCGGCAGCACTATTCCGATAGAGGCTTGGCAGTTGAAATATTCTTGATTAGTAATGGCGCCTACCACGTCATCATGAATCGTTACGACCCGCCGAAAAAAGTCATCTATGACGATATTACGATTGCCAAAGACGGTGATAGCGAAACGATTACGCAGGTCAGTAAAACGCTTAACTCGGTGGGTTCTGACCAGATTCTCGACTATTTGATTGATCAGGCTGATCGCTTGAACGCCAGCGACATCCACGTCGAAAACCAACGCACCTATATTCGTATTCGTATGCGTGTCGACGGTGCGCTCCACCCGGTGGCGGATATCCAAAAAGAAAAGTATCGTATCTTGATGGGTGCTATCAGTAGCCGTGCCAATATCTCTTCGGCTGCCAAAACGTCGCAATCCGGCCATATCCAGAAAGAAATTCATCGTGATAATGCATCGCATCTATTGAACATTCGTATCGAGACCGTACCAACGATGTACGGACAGGATGCGGTAATGCGTTTGTTTAACTTTGACGAAAGTATGCTGAACTTGGACCTGCTGGGGATTCCCGAGAAAGAGATGGCCGAAATTCATGAGATTACCAGTCATCCACGAGGTATGATGCTGATGGTTGGCCCGACTGGATCAGGTAAGTCAACCACACTGTATAGTATTTTGAATGCACTGAATACGAGTGATCGTAAGATTCTGACGCTCGAGGATCCGATTGAATACGGCATTACGGGCATTTCGCAGATTCCAATCGATACGACGCACGGTCAGACATTTGCCGATGCGCTTCGTTCGGTCCTGCGTTTGGACCCTGATGTGGTGATGCTGGGTGAGATTCGTGACGTCGACACTGCCAAGACGGCGATTCAAGCATCGATTACGGGTCACTTGGTGTTGAGTTCGTTTCACGCTAACTCAACGAGTGCGGCGTTTAGTCGTATGATCGGCATGATTGGCATTAACCCGATCTTTAGCTCGGCAATTCGTTTGTTGATTGCGCAGCGGTTGGTGCGTAAATTGTACGACCCGTCAAAGGAAGAATATGAGCCCGATGAGGCGACCAAGCAATGGGTCAAAAAGACACTCGAAGGCGTGAGCCCTGATCGCATGAAAGGGATCGATCTCGATAATTTCAAGTTGTGGCGACCAAAGGTTCACCCGGACGCGCCGTTTGGCTTTAAGGGTCGTATTGTGGTGATGGAACAGATGGTGGTGAATTCGCAGATTCAGAAGTTTTTGCGTGGCGATATCGCCGATGCCAATCCTGAGGCGATTGAGGCTGAGGCAAGGAAGTCGGCTGATCTTATCACCTTGATTCAAGCAGGAACGCTCGCAGCGCTCCGTGGCGAAACGACACTCGAAGAAGTAAATCGCGCCATTTAATTCCCCACCGCCGTATACACCACGCCCCCGCTATACCCACCAGCAGGTTTGCTGGCATCCGCCGCGACACCATACCACACGCGTGTCGTGTCACCAGCTGTTGGCCCAGACAGCG
>JASLCP010000042.1 GCA_030151825.1 Candidatus Saccharimonadales bacterium | reverse complement strand
TGGTACCCCGGGCAGGAGTCGAACCTGCAACCTTATCCTTAGGACGGATCTACTCTATCCAGTTGAGCTACCGAGGCATATTTTTAGGAGGGGCTCACCCCTCCGATTATCCTAGAAGTGAATTCTAGGATAATCTCCTTCCCCTAACGCCGATGCAAGGTATCGGTCTTTAGGGGAAGACGTGCTGGTTTCGTATGATGTGATTATTAACGAACAAATTTCTCGTTCACACGTTCGTAGCTATACAGCTCGGCATCGCTAAACCAGTGTGAGATTTCCTGTTCAGCTTCTTCTGGATCGCCGCTGGCGTGAATCAGATTTGGGATACCCTTACCTTCATCGTCAGCATAGCCAAAACTCATGTGCGAGAAGTCACCACGAATCGTACCAGGTGCCGCTGAGAACGGCTCGGTTCCACCAACCATTTTGCGAACCTGAGCAACAGCATCAACCCCTTCAAAAACAACTGCGATCACTGGTCCTTGGTTCATAAAATCAAGTGTTACCTTGAACGCCTTGTCGCCACGACGTGTCACCATTTTGCCAATTTCTTCGTAATGCTTAAAGTAGTGTTCGCGGTCTGGTGCAATCATCTTTGTTGCAATAATTTTGAGACCAACTCGTTCAAAACGAGTCAAAATCTCGCCTACAATGCCACGCTGAACGGCATCTGGCTTAAAAACGACTAGTGTGTGCTGAATATGGGTATTTTCTGACACGGGTGCTCCTTTTGAGGTTATCTTTTGTTTTAGTATACCGTATATCGCGACGCATCTCTAGTGATATACTAAAAGAGTGACTATGACTGATTTATTTCTTTCGACGCTCGCGTACGACTTTGTTGAGTCGCTTGAAGTCGAGGGTGGTCGCTCTGCCCGGACCGCCGAGAATTATCAGCACTATCTTGATCGATTCATTGAATTTGCCGGCGACATTCCCGTTAACGACATCACCCGCGAAATGATTCGTAAATATCGACTATGGCTGAATCGTTACGAAAATGATCAAGGTGAGACGCTAGCACTGATCACTCAAAGTTACCACTTGATTGCCCTGCGCGGTTTTTTAACCTATTTGTCACATCGTGATATACCTAGTCTTAGCCCAGAAAAAATTATCCTGCCAAAAGTATCACGCAAACAAGTCACATTCCTTCATTACGACGAGGTAGAACGACTATTACAACAAATCCCTCTCACCGACGAGGCGGGCCTTCGCGACCGCGCCATTATTGAACTGCTTTTTTCAAGCGGACTACGTATATCAGAACTGGTCAACCTGAATCGCGACCATATTAATACTGAGCGGCGTGAATTTATGGTTCGCGGTAAAGGACAAAAAGATCGGCCTGTGTTTATTAGTCAATCGGCAGCTACGCGAGTAACTGATTATCTTGACGCACGCACCGACTCGCTCGTACCACTCTTTATTAGCTATAGCCGCAACGTGCAACCAAACACCAGTGGAGATTATCGACGTCTTACCGCCCGAAGCATCCAACGCGTGTTGAGTCGCTACGCCAAACTCGCCGGCATCACCAAGCACGTGAGCCCCCATACACTGCGTCATAGCTACGCGACTGACCTGTTAATGAACGGAGCTGATATTCGTAGCGTCCAAAGCATGCTTGGACATAGTAGTATCATCACGACCCAAGTATATACCCATGTCACCGATGCACACCTCCGTGAAGTGTATGAAAAATTTCATAGCGATACTGAATAATATTTTTATTCAGTACACGTCCCTGCGACATAGTCGTCAGCACGGTCGGTGACCAAAAAAGTCTTGCAAAGGCTGCTTGAAACGTCAGCTGCTGACTGTGGGAACGGAAAGGTGCTATTGGCTATTTCAATACGACTTTGGACGCGTCGGAATAAATCATTTGCTCGCCCTGTCGCATCAACCATTGGTTGAACACTCGAAAAGGCGACTGTGGTATCATCTTGTTTCAGCTGTACTCGAAAACTCGTATGGTCATTATACAGTGCGTTTAGACGAAGATATGCCGTACGCACGCCATCCGTTTGCCCTACTGCCGGAGGAATATCAATGGTTGCCTTGCAGGCATATCGCCGATCGACCGAGTTGGTCGAGAATGCTCGATCACAAGCGATACGCTGCAATATACCGCTTGTCGACGAAAGCCGAACATCGTCTCCAAAGCTGAGTTCGGTACGCCCTACCTCACTTGGAGAGAGAAACAGAGTGTGCATATTTGATGTGCCCTCACCAGTCTTGTCAAAGCCATCAAGCGTAAATGTGTTACCAAACTGAATCAGCTGCGCCCGCAAAAGTGCCGGGCGATTGCGCTGCCAGTCGGCAAGCGATGGCAGACTGTCGTCTTGCCCCAATACAACATGACTTTCGCCGGCATCATCCTGGCTCGCCTCCTTCAAATCGGTCTGCGAGAACCATTCAATCTCTACCTTGTTGTAATTGCCTGTTGCTTTTAGTGGTATCATCCGAGAGCCACCCGAGCCAATCTGCCCCACATAATCCACCGTGTTGAGGTTAATTTTTACACAGGTATATGCCTGTTGCAACAACGTATCGTCATCATTACCGGTTTGCCTGACAATCACCTCTTTGTCCGCAGGATCACCCGCAATACCCGCCTGCTGGATGGTGTCGCAGCGCGAGCCATCACTTAATACTCGCGCCAACCGAGCACACTCCTCGGTGGCCGCAGCAACCGATGACCCAAGGCAATAATCCTGATACCGCACCAGTGCCCGTTTAGCATCTTCAACACCTGCTTGCGCCGAATTCAGCGCACTCTGGGACAAGTCAGCAGCTGTCGCTTGTTGCTGTTCTTGGATCATTAACCGAATAAATCCTACAACAACCGTTGTAATCAAAAGTGTACTAAAAATAACAACGAATATCGATACTGCGCCCTTACTATATCCGTGTTGTTTCATCATTACGCTCCTCGGTTCCCCGTTCGTACGGTAAATTCAAATTTATTAACGGCACAAAAATCACGCTGTGACGCATCATCACTTGGCGGCTTGCATGTCGTGTCGATACTCGTAATTGTCGTGCTTTGATCAAGTGAGTCCGCGTCATTCGTGCCAATCTCAAGTATGACTCGATAGAGCGCCTGCCTACTGACTGGGTCAGTGGCTGCGGTAACGACGCGGAGGCTTTGTACCGCCAACTCTCGATCGCCTGCGGATAGGAGTTCAATCGCGTCATCTTTTGGGATACGTTTTTCGTTATCGGCACAGTAAAGCGCACCAGCATCGCGAATCTTGACTAGGCGAATCACATCACTCCCACGGTCGTACACATTAATCGGACTCTCCAGCCCCTTGCCCGTATTCCATACATAGCTGTACGATCCCGTGCAAAGCCGCCCCCCATCAGGACTTGTAATATCACCGCCAACACGCACTTGCGGCCGAAAGTTCGCACCACCCAGTGGGCCGACACCAATATCAAGTGGTTGCGAATCGCTCAGTGTCGTTTGCATATCACGGCTTACCGAGCGCCCCGCCTGATCAACTGCGCGGAGTGTTACCCCCTTGTTGTAAATATTCGCCATTTGAATGACGGTCATTGCAATCGTCACCATAAGCACCGACACAAACGCCATCGATAGCATTAGTTCGACAATCGTAAACCCACGACTGTGATTATCCACGCGGTTCATATACCCTCACAATCGTTCCGAGTGTTACCGGTGCCGCTTGTCCTGGTGTCGTCCAGCAGGCACGGATATGAAAATCATAAAATCCAGGACGATTATCACGCGTCGGCGAACGGACCGCTTGTATCCAAATCCCTTCGGCGCGTGCATTCCCGCTCGTATCCCGCCTAATTTGTGCGTACGTCGCACCATCTGCCACCGGTGCAAGCTTTTGTGTATTATCTGTCGCATTGAGTTTCATGCTATCAAGTGCGAACATCTGTCCACTTTCTGGCAGCTGGCAGGTGTCATTCACTACCATTGCATCAAATCGTTGTGCACGCGTCACTGCACTTGCGCCAATCACTTTATTCCATCGTTCGGTTGCCGCGCCATGCTTGCCATAGTCAGCAACGTAGGCTTGATTCAGATATTTCAGCGCATCCGCTTGTTCGTCAATTTGTTGCCTAACAAGACCAATTTCAAGCGCGCGCTGCGCCATGGCGGTACCCTGATTCATAATCGACAACCCGCCAACCGCGACCAGACTAAAAATCATCACTGCAAACAATACTTCGATGATTGTATCACCCCGTTCGCGCGCCGCTAACATGCGTCATCGCTTTCACTGAGTGATACGCCAGTTGCACTACCGACACTTGGGTCAATCCGCACGGAATGGACTGGTACGGCAACAAATCCTGACGGCACGACACATAGTACAGTCGGGGTTTTCATATGATCATCGGTGAGTACTGTATTCAATTGTTCAGGGAGTGACTCGTTAACGATAAACGTCCGAACCGTACCGCTTTCAGGTGATCGCACAACAATAAACGACATCGTTGCCGGGACGTGTTCATGGGTACGCAGCGTTGATCGCCATGCAACTTCTTCGGCCTCGTTATCGACGGGAGATACTCGTGGCGTGTATGCCAGTAATGCAGCAAGGTCACCAATAGCATCATCTGTTCGCGTGCTGGGTTCAATACCAATTACATCCCCTGCGCGGAGTGTCGCACCGTCATTTGTGACCGTGACATAGCGTCCTAATACAACACAGCCCGACGTTCCTCGAGCGATACCACCAACCGCATCGCGCACCACCCCTGCCTCGCGCGTACACGACCAGTTATTATCACGTGCATTGCGTGGATATGTCGTATCCGAAAACTGCTTTTCAAAAAATACCTTCACACTCATGGCACTTTCTTTGTAGCGTTGGGTATTAATATTCGTGTTCACCCCCACCATTAGACCAGCAAAAAGAGCGCCAGTGACCCCTAAAAACAAAATGAGTTCAATAATGGTAAATCCGCGCTGCAAGCGACTATTCATATAGCCCGATTATAGCATAAGCGACATCAAATGTTACACGTTCAGCGACAAGAGCGACAGATACCAATGGATGATTTGCGACCCAAAAAGACCCGCAATCCAAAACCCTGCAATCAACATCGGTCCAAACGGCACATGCGAAGAGCGAGTAAGGCGTTTTGTTGCCATACCTGGCAATACAATCAAGCAGCCAATGATATTTGCTAGCAGAAGTGCCAGCAGCGCCAATTGCCAGTCGGCCAACATCAGACCAAGGACAAGTCCTAGTTTGATATCACCAAAGCCGATCCATGCGCCCCGCGACACAATATACAGCAGCAGGTACAGTCCACTCAAAATACCAACTGCACCAACAGCCGATAGCGCACTTTCGAGCGGATAAACACTCGTACTAACGATTAATAGCGCATAGAGCACCGCAACGGCAATCAGCGGAAACGTTACACGATCAGGTAACAAAAACCACTTCATATCATACACAAATAGCACGATAAGACCCGCGCCAACAATGTACCACATAACCATGAGTGCCCAGTCACCTGTACTGACGGGTTGCGGCCACACAATATACGATACGATAAAAAAGACCGCCATACCGAGCTCAATCATTGGCTCAAGCCAACCAATTCGCGCCTTACAGTAGCGACATTTACCGCCAAGCAACGTCCAGCTCACCAACGGCACCAGGTCATACCACGCCAGCTGATGCTGACAGTGTAGACAACGTGAACGATCGCCAAGGCGTGTAGTTTTTGTTAGTGGTGCCAATTGTTTATAGGCAGCACTATCCACTTTCTCGCCTGCCTTTTTATCCTCAACCAGCTGTCGTGCACGAAGGCGCCATACCGAGGCACCAGCAAAACTCCCCATAAGCAAACCAAGGACTGCGAGTGCGGTAATGACAAGTATATCCATTGCTCTTATGGTAACAGATGGTCCAAAAAAGTAAACCCTCGGCGATATATCGAGGGTTTAGCCTGTTTATGATTTATTGTCGACGCAATATGGTGCAGATTGATTTTCAAGCTTGATCGTCAAAGCAAAATCACGTGCCGCGCTGGTTGCCTTGATGGTGCCACTACCATCTTCGGCGCAGGCGCTCTTGTTGTAGTACCCGATAGTACCGATTTCATTTGGCGCATTCGCATAGATAACCTTATAAAATTCACCATTTGGATCACGATAGCCCTCACCTGCTGTTGTAGCATCCGTCCCCTTAAGGTACCCTTTCACGAAAATACCGAGTGCATCAGGTGTCGCTGGCACCGCGCCACGTGTTGACGATAAATAATTCGTAAACTGTGTTGAGATGCGTGTTAGATCTTGCTTGCGCTGTGCATCACGCTGACCACGTTGCAATGACGGCAATGCCACAAAGACCATCAAAAAGATTAGTCCAGCAATGGCAAGTACCAATACGACTTCGATAATGGTAAATCCGTTTTGTTGTTTGTTTACTGTGTTCATGGGGCCACCCTTTCTATGAACATTACGCTTATGGTTATAATACCGTATCGATATACATCATGTCTAGACATTCATCGTATTCACAAGGCTATATATCGGCAGCAAGATTGCCGCGACCATTGCCGCTGCAATAATCGCCAATACCACCATCAAAATCGGCTCAATCGATGTTGAGATTGACTGAATCTGCTCGTCAAGTTCATTTTCAAAAATCGTCGCAGCCTTGCCAGACATCTCGTCAATACGGCCCGATTGTTCACCGATTCGAAACATTTGCGGTACAAGTTCGGGAATAATAGGCTGAGTTGCAAGTGCCTCAGACAACGCTCGCCCGCCCTGGACTTGATCGGCCGCTCGATTAATAGCAACGCTGACTGTCTCGCTATTGACTGCTTCGCTCGATATATGCAGCGTATCGAGCATCGGCACCCCTGTCATGAGGAGCGTTTCGGTCGTCCGACAAAACCGTGCCATATATAACCGACGAAACAAACCGTTAAACCCAGGAACGGATAATTTGACCGTATCAATCATTTGCCTACCAGCATCTGTACGAAGATACTGCACACCCAGATACGCACCCACTACACAGACAATCGCAACAATCCACCAGTAGGTTATCAAAAACTGCGATGCCACAACCATAATATGCGTCACCAACGGGAGTTCTTTGTGCAAATCTCGGTACAATCGCTCGACCTGTGGCACCACCGTCAAGAGCATAAAGCCCATCACCAACAAAATAACGACCAGCACGATGATCGGGTAAATCATGGCACCCCTAATCTTACTCATGATAGCGGCGTCTTTTTCTTGCTGGGCGGCAACTCGCTTGAGTGAATCGTCCAGCGTTCCTGATGCTTCACCCACTGCTAAAAGTGCCAAAAAAAGTTTATCGAATACCTCAGGATGCTTCGAAAACGACTCATGAAGCGAGCGACCACCCTCTACCGATGTAATGATATCTTGAATCACTTCTTTCAGTCGTTTATTTGGCGTCTGCTCGTACACCGTCCGAAGACTTTGCGCGAATGGCATACCAGCGGCAATTAGTGTCGATAGCTGACGAGTAAAAATGACTTTGTCTTTCGTCGTAATACGACCCGAAATATACGTCAGTATCCCCCCGCGCTCTTTGACTTCGGTAATCGAGATTGGCGCAAACCCTTGTGTAATCAGCAGTTTTGCGGCCGCTTTTTCGGTATCAGCCTGAACAATCGCCTTGACGATTTTATTCGTAGAGCCATCTTTGGCCTCGTACGTAAACTTGCGCACAGGCTACCCCCGCATTAACCGTTCGAATTCAGTCAAGTCGATCGCAAAGCTTCGCGCGTCATCATAGGTCACTGTTCCGTTTTGTACCAAATTCACCAGTGTACGATCCATCGTCTGCATACCAGCATCGGCGCTTGTTTGAATCACCGCATCTAGCTGGTGGCTTTTGCCTTCACGAATAATATTACGCACCGCTGGGTTTGCGACCAAGATTTCTGCTGCTACGACGCGACCACCGCCAATCGCGGGTACCAAGCGCTGCGAACAGATTGCCATCAAGATATTCGATAACTGAGCACGAATCTGCGGCTGCTGATGGGGTGGAAAGACATCGATCATACGATCAATCGACTGTGCAGCGCTGTTAGTGTGCAGCGACCCAAGTACCAAGTGTCCTGTCTCGGCAATAGTGATTGCTGCCGAAATGGTTTCAAGGTCACGCATCTCACCAATCAACACTACGTCTGGGTCTTGGCGAAGGCTTGAACGAAGTGCCGCCGAGAAACTATAAGTGTCATAATGCACTTCACGCTGGACGACGACTGATTTCTTTGACTTGTGTGTAAACTCAATCGGATCCTCGATAGTAATGATATGCTGTGCTCGCTCCTCGTTAATACGGTCAACAAGAGCAGCAAGTGTCGTTGACTTGCCCGAACCGGTCGGACCAGTGACCAGTACGAGTCCACGTGGAAAGTTAGCAAACCCAGACACAATTGACGGAACACCCAACTCAGACACCGTTTTGATCTCGTTCGGGATCAAACGAAAGGCAGCGGCCAGATTACCACGTTCGTGGTAGGCGTTGACACGAAAACGTCCCAACGTTCCAAAAGCAAAGCTAAAGTCGAATTCTTTGTCTTTGTCGAGAATCTGTTGCTGGTCCTGATCGAGAATCGCAAAAATAAGTGTTTCAACCGACGGCTCATCAAGCGCATCAAATCCCGCTACCGGTAATAGACCGCCGTCAATACGTAACATCGGCGGCAGGCCAACCTGCAAGTGAAGATCCGACGCGCGCCTGCGGACGACTTCTTCTAGTAATATTTCGATTCGTAGCTCTTGGTTTGTCATATATCCACCCTTTTTTATGCTGTGTCTGCTGTTACTCGGTTGACTTCTTCGATGGTCGTAATGCCCTGCAAGACCTTGAGGTAGCCGTCTTGTCGCATCGTGATCATACCCTGCTCGACCGCCTTTTTTTGTATGGCGCTGGTCGTCGCACGAGTCACGATAAGCTGCTGAATCTCTTCGGTAACATCCATGACTTCATACAATCCCGCACGGCCGTTATAGCCCTGTGGCGTCGCGGGCGTATCTTTGCCCTTCACTAGAGTATAAGCATTTTGCCCTGCTAGTGGCAAGTCCTTATAGCCTAAATCCTCTGACACTTTCACGACATCGGCTGGCGTCTTTGGTAGTAAATGCCCGACCGTTTCAAGGATTGCCTGCGTTTCGATTGGCGATGACTGATAGGTATCACGTTTTTGAGCCACACGCCTCACCAGTCGCTGACCAATAATTGTGTTCACCGTACTGGCAATCAAAAATGGTTCAATATTCATATCAAGCAGTCGTGGCAAGACGCCCGCCGCACTGTTGGTGTGAAGCGTGCTGAATACCAAGTGTCCTGTTAAGGCCGCCTGCACCGCAAGTGTTGCCGTTTCATCATCACGAATCTCGCCTACCATCACAACATCAGGATCTTGACGCAAAATCGAGCGAAGACCATTGGCAAAAGTAAGGCCAACTTCACTGTTCACCTGAATCTGGTTGACGCCTTCCATCTTGTATTCTACCGGGTCTTCCAGTGTCACGATATTGACACTATCGTTTTTAATTTGCTTAATTAATGCATAGAGGCTGGTCGATTTACCCGATCCTGTCGGACCAGACGTCAAAATCATACCATTTGGTCGACGAATACCTTTTTGTACCGCGCGAAGTGCTCGACCAGCATAGCCCATTTCGGTAATATCAAACGACGAGTCACTTTTATCGAGCAGACGAATCACCACTTGTTCACCCCATACTACCGGACTAATCGCAATACGCAGGTCAACTTCTTTGTTCGCAATTTTGACGGCAAATTGCCCGTCCTGCGGCACACGATGTTCATCAATCTTCAAATTGGACAAAATCTTGATACGACTAACCAATGCCGGCTCGATTGATTTTGGCAGCTGCATAATTTCGCGAAGCACCCCGTCAACACGACAACGAATCTTGAGGGCGGATTCAAGCGGTTCGATATGAATATCACTGGCACGCGCTTTGACAGCGTATTCAAGAATCGTACTGAGTGCCCGGCTAATCGGTGAATCCTGAACAATAGTTGTGATCGAATCACCCGCCGCTTGCTTGGTCTCGTCCTCGGTGACTTTTGCCGCCTCACCAATCGTCGAAAGGTCGGTACGATACTGATCGAGCACATGACGCACGCCCGTTTCTGATGCCATAAACACTTTGAGTGGACGCTCGATACGGTTAGATAAATAATCAACTGCTTGCACATTGCTGGCATCAACCATCGCGATTGCCAGGCGGTTCTGTACTTCGGCAAGCGGCACTGCCATAAATCGCTCGGCAATGTCTTCGGGTACTAATTCAAGCACCTGTTGGTTAATGAGACTATTCGCAAGATTCACATATGGCACACCCGACACCTGAGCAATGGCGTGTGTCAGCATTTCATCATCAATAATTTGCTTATCAGTCAAATAGGCAAACAGCGGCGTGTTGCTTACCTTCGCTTGCTGCTCGGCGTTCTCAAGAACATCATGCTGAACAAGCCCTTCTTCGATAAGAAGCCGGACAAGCTTTTCTTGAACATCTGCCGTAAGAAGTGCCACAATTCCCCCTCTATGTTACCGTTCTGGTTGCCCTGTCGTTGCTGTACTTGTACTATCGGCCTGCCGATCAGTTGTCGTTATCTTGTTCTTGTCCTTGCTGTCATCACGCGGTACCGCAGCAGCACCTTCACCGATAACCACTGGAATCGTTGGATTGATTGCGTCTTTATTAAAGATAGACGGATCAGGATCGGTGACAGTACTCTGTATTGCATCAACCGTTTTTACTTTAACGCTCTGCGCACCAGGCTGCCCAATGACTCGATCGGCAACAAAGTACGCTACTAACACGCTCAGTGATGCGATCAAAATCACTGCCGCGATATCTGTATTTTTCATGGAGTTACCACCTTATCTTTTAGCTGCACTGATTGGGCTGGCTGGTAGTACGCGTGACCACCGGCCGATAGCACCAATCGAGACCCTTGCTGTTCAATCGTCAGGTTTGTAATGGTAATCGCACGAATCGATCGCTCCAATCGACGCAACACCTCACGCAGACCATCAGGACGACTCGTCGGTACCGATACCGTAAACATGAATGTAATAGTATGCTCACCCGCACCGCCGGACACGCTGCCTTCTGGTGTTTCGACACCTCCGACTGGATCGACCTTGATAGTATCCAGCGTCACTCCATCAACACCCGACAACAACTTCGCCTGTAACGATGAGCCCAATGCTGCTGAGTTTGCATCGGCCGGCAATGCATCAAGTACCGATTGAATTGGCTGGTCGGCATCATTCAGTCGTGTTGATTTAAGCGCTTCGTTCGTATTAAGCACCCTGACATTATCACGAAGTGCCGGTACCGCATCGAGATTTTTCTTCAGCGTATCAAGCGTTCGAGATTTTTCTGTTAACACCTTTTCACCAAAAGTAATCTTTTGCCATAGAAAGACAGATATCACCGCACAAAACCCAACAATCACCGATGCCACTGCAACCCACAAAAACATCATGCGGCCAGTCATCAAGATTTGCTGGCGTTTTCGTAATCCACTTTTACCGTTCATACTATTTGTTCTCCTCTGCTGCACGTTGGCCAAACAAACTTTGCGGAATATACAGATATGAGTCAGTAACGTTTTTGGTACTTGGCCCCGAAATGATTGCATCTGTCGACGTCTGGGCAAAGAAATCATCGCTATAGACAAAACTCATCGTAAATCGCAGTACTTTTTTGCCTGTTGCATCCTCGCCGTAGCTCATATCGGCCGTCGACACAGCATTCGCCAATTTAGAGGTCACTGTCTCCTTGGTATCCTTTTGTTTGTAGGTAATTGTTGTCCCAAGAATCGTTTTTTTGAAAGCCTCGGCCGCCTCAAATCCATTTGCCGCCTGCCCTTCGATAGTAATCGTCTGCTGGGCTGTATCTAATTTTGCCGACGAAACAGTCACTTGATTAGGTTCGGCCGGATTAACAGCTGTCAACATATCAAACACTCGAGAGCTCATGTTTTTTGATCCATGCATATCACTTAGCGCCGCCAGCTGCTGCTGGACAGTCAACATATTCGACAGATCAGGCGTTTTAGTCAATTCGCTACTCTTGCTGGCAATTTCGCCGTCTGTAATGCGGCTGCGGATTCCTTGTACAGTAAAGAGGTAGAGCGCAAGAAGTATCACCAATGCAACCGCTGCAATACCCACCACGATTGATCCACCAATCACGTACATCCGCATTTGCTTGGCACGTAGTAGCTCGCGTTTGACGTCAGGTATCAAATTTACTTCAATCATGACTTACCGCTCCTCTGCGCCAGGCCAACAGCGACCGCAAATTCAAGCGATACTTCGGCAAGCTTGGTATCACCTGCCGGCACATCAACATACTGCCATGGGTTCCCCACCGTTGCGTTCAATTGTGACGCTTTCGCCACATACTCAGCAAGTCCTGGCACGCTGCCCGCATAACCAGATACAATCACTCCCCCAACAGCAATCGCCGGGTACCGTGTCTGGAAAAATTTTACTGATTTAGTGACTTCTGATACAAATCCATCGAGCGTACTCTGCAAGGCCCGCGCTACTTGCCCCTCAAGCTTGTCCTGGGTGAGACCAAACTTGAGAATAAATTGACGTGCTTGCTCTTCTTCGATACTCAAGTTTTGCACTGCCGCACGCACAAGCGTCGAAAGACCATTAGGAATGGTACGGACCAATCGCGGTGCATCACCATAGGTCACCACCACATTCGTCGAGGCTTCGCCAATATCCACAATAACCTGAGCATCCGAGAGAGCAGACGGCAATAACGAACGAGTCATCGCAATCGGATCAGGCTCTGCTGCAATAACATCAAACCCCAACCCTTCTACAAACTCAAGACGGTCCTCGGAGTAATCAATCGCCGTGCTTGCCAGCAGCACTTCTTGTTGCGACGGATCATGGAGTGATTGCCCCAGTGATACCCAATCAACCTTCGCCTCATCCATCGACATCGGCACGTACTGATCAATTTGGTATTTTATCGTTCCGCGCAGCTCCGCCTCGGTTAACATTGGCATATCAACAACGGTGACAAATGTCTTGCTTGCTGATAAACTAATAGCGACGTTTTTTGTTTTGATACCGCTTTGACCAACGGTTGTCATGATAACCTCGCCTAGTCGGCGGCGCGCCTCAGCAGAATCACTCGTTGCTGTTTTGAGATCGATCGGGGCATATCCGTAATGTTTGAGATGCCACTTATTGGCGCCCGTCGAAACGAGTTGCACGACCCTTACTCCGGTCATACCAATATCAAGCCCGAAGAAGTCGCCCACGCCTTTTATCATTGCCATAATATCCTCAATTATACACAAGCGGAATAACAAACGCAAAGGGGAAAATCTAGAATTGTGGTGGCAATTCAATTGTCGATGTCGTCTCGGCGCGCACTGCACTACGACCCTCGTTATACCCCCATAAATACGCATCAGCGCGAAGGTTAATCACTTCGGCGGGATCACCACTAGCCTGCCCAGTACCCGATCCACCCGTGCGGCGCAGCAACAGTTGTTTTGCTGCCACCGGACCATTCACTATCAGTGGCGCATTACACTGTTCGGCCGTCAGTGGTGGCTCCTTGTCACAAGTTGCGATCATACCGCCTCGATTCTTGTCGTCCTGAGCCAATAGCCATGCATCAACGCGCGTCACCGTGTCTTTTATGACAATATTCTGCGCAATAATGATCAGTTGCGGAATCTCGTCAATCGAGGAATATGGTCCGTTGCTATACGTACTATTACCATCAATTGTCACGGTACCTTGGGGAACATACAAAAAGACAGCTTTACCTTTTTCGAGTGAACTCTCATGAAGAGTGATCGAGCCATTTTGTTTTTGATACAGTCCGTTTGTCACATTTCCTTTGAACGAGACCTCGGAAGTCCCTGATAAATCACCCACAACGGCTCGACCCTGAACAAAATAATTCGCCATATCAGTCATCGCGCCCATACCCGCAGCATGAGTATACGATCCGTACTCGCCTCCCGTATTTGCAAATGTCAATGTACTCCACAGTTCCTGATTTGCACCAACCATCCCCTCATAGCCGCCCTCAAGACCTGCAGACGACGCAACGCCACTAACGACACCCGGAGCAAAAATACCATACTCCGCCCAACTGCCGAACGTCTTATTGACCGAGCCAGTTTTCATTGTGACACTTCCCCGAATATTCGTCAGTGCACTATTCGGTGCGTCACCAGCAAAGCGTCGCCCCACTGTGACATCACTCCCGTGCACTTGGAATGTCGGGCGTTTACCGATGATCACACACGAGGCCTTACTGTATCGATGAGTTGGCTGCTCTTTTTCGGTCGGTTTCGCTACAGTCAGCACATAACACAATTTCGTTCCTACCTGCCAACTATCATCAATTGTCGTGCTTGACGTGAGCCCAACTTCACTCGCACTCAATGTCGTCATACCAACACCAAACGTCCGCGAGCCATGCGAACCTGCGTCTTCACAGGTGCCCTTATCATTAATGAGCTCAAGGAGCTTATCACAACTATAATCATCACGATACTGCTGAGTCGTATCATAGAGCAGCCCGTCAATCGACTGACCACGCTCGACCACCATCCGTTTTATCGACCAGTCGGTCGCATCACTCGGCGTGCTCTTGCTCGTATTCTCGATTGTATACTTAAAGCTCGCACTATCGGTGCCCGAAATCACCGTGTTGTCCGTTGTTACCGATGGTATCAGTGAATAGGGCGATCGATCTGGTGATTTACACTCAGGATCAGTCGCACTGATATCCGGATTGTATGGACATGGTTGATTTAACAAATCACATTGCGTTCCCACCTGTTGTTTGATTTGTTCGGACAAGTCGCTGTAGTTGCCACTAATCTGAAATAAATGCGCATAATTATTTGCGTCGCCATTAATTACTTTTGCCAATGTCGGCTTGTCAACGGCCGTCCCCACCAGGCCACCAAGTACGATTCTTCCGGCGTCAAGATGATGTACTGCCGCGCGCCGCCCCATGCTCACCGAATACCAGTTGCCGTCACCCTGTCCAAATAATGTCGTCGGAAAATTCGGCTTGCCGTCGGTCATAAACACAATAATATCGGCTTTGTCAGCGATCCCCGCCACCGACGCGTTTCGTACGTCACCATTATATCCAAAGCCCATTTCGTAATTGGTCGCCTGCCACCTAGTGACTGCAAGCGACGACAACGCTGAGTTAAATCCGCTATTCATCCCGCGTGACGACACAAACCCATAGCCCGGCGAATTGTAATCGTATGCGCCCGAACCACCGTCGGCAAACGACCAAAACGCCAGCTCGATGGTCGAGCGGTACAATCCGGTTGGCTCAAACAACCGCTTGACCTGACTGCGCATTGTCTCGATACCCGCATTACCGACTGATCCAGAGCGGTCAAATATTAATACTGCACGACAAACTCCCGGCGTGACGGTTTTTGCCTCGGTACGCGGTGCGTTCACCAGCCCCCAAACCGATATCAAGCCAAGACTTGCAATAATCAATAATCCGTACCTGGCCAGTCGCCCCATTACTGCGCACCTCCACCAAGCGCCTTCACGCGCGCTGCTTGCTCATCATAGTATGTTTTTGTCAGCGCTGTCTGGTTCGTCTCACTATCTGCCCATTTTCCGGCAAGCGTATAGTACTCTGCAGCTTTTACATACTCTTTTTGATCCTCGTAAATACGCGATAACCAGTCAGCCACCAAAAATTGATCTTTTGATACGCTGGCTGCTTTTTCGGCTGCCGCAATTGCCGCCTCGGGCTGCCCGGCGTCGTACAAAATACTCGACTGATTAATATATAGTTGCACTTTACGCGTTACATCACTTGCATCATCGATCGCCTGGCGATACAACGTATCAACACTACTCATATCACCCTTTTTAATCGCCTCAGTCGCTGATTCGCGCAGGTCGTTATCTTGTTTCGTCCGAGCTTGGCGCTGCTTATCATCCACACTCGTGTCTGGCGCATTGCCCGACTCAGCCGTCTGCTGTCGTACAAAAAACCACCAACCACCAAACGAAAGTACAACCAGCAACGCAAGCGTCACCCCAGTAATAATCATCACCTTGCGGCGGAACAGCCGCTCGGCTCGCTCACGCTTTGTTTTTTTACTCATATTGTTGGCACGTCATTCCGCTTATTGTTATACGTCATTATAAAGTAACCCAAACACCGTTACAAGCTACCGCCCCAGCTTTCCAGCCGATTATCAGGCGGCTCAGATACCATGAACCTAGGAGCACACTATGATAAAAACACCCCGACACGCAACACACGCCCATCATATACTACCTACCTCAGCCAACTTACTTGGATTTACTTTTTTAATCCTCACCTCGATTCGTGGCCTCGGTTTTTCAAAAACAGGCGTGATTGCCGAAGCAACCGGTTTCTGTCTTTCGCTTTTTGCCATTAGTAGCCTACTGTCATTTTTGTCAATTCGCAGCAACGAACGTATCACTATGATTAACTACGAGAAATGGGCCGAGTGGATTTTTTTGTTGGCCCTCATCATTTGTGCGCTCCTATCAATTTTAGTAGTGCTTAATGTGGTATAGCATTCTATGCACAGTAGCAAATAACCCCTGTTACTGTTATACTTATTAGCATGAGTTCACTTTCTATCGGCATCGTCGGCCTCCCTAACGTTGGCAAATCAACCCTTTTTAATGCCCTCACCAACAATGATATCTTGGCAGCAAATTATCCGTTTGCCACCATCGAGCCAAATACCGGTATTGTTCCCGTGCCCGACGCACGACTTGATGTGCTCAAAAACATGTATGCGGCCGAAAAAGTCATCCCAGCAACCGTTACGTTTGTTGACATTGCAGGCCTCGTTGCCGGGGCTAGCAAAGGCGAAGGTTTGGGCAATAAATTCCTGGCAAACATCCGCGAATGTAACGCGATTGTGCATGTCGTTCGTGCCTTTGAAAATAGCGACATCTTGCGTCACGACGAGGCACCGGTGAGCCCAAAGGACGACATCGAAATCATCAACACCGAACTGATCCTCGCTGATATGCAGTCAATCCAAAAGCACCTGCCAAAAGTCCAAAAAGAAGCCAAAAGTAGTCCTGTCGCGCGTGAACAAGCTGGCTATCTTGAATCCCTACTACGACACCTGGAAGGCGGTACGCCACTGTCGAGCCTCCCGTCACTTGATCACGACGCCATTGCTGGTTTATCACTCCTCACCGCAAAACCGGTCATTTATGCCTTTAACGTCGACGAGGCAACCCTTACCAACGAAACCGCTCGAAAAGCCCTCACCGACCTCGTCGCTCCTGCTCGCACTATCTTTATCTGCGCCAAAATCGAAGAAGAGATTAAAGACCTCCCCGAAGAGGACGCACTGGAGCTGCTCGAAGCCTACGGCGTCAAAGATACTGGGCTTAATCAACTTATTAAGGCTGCCTACCAAACCCTCGGCTTGCAAAGCTACCTGACCGCCGGACCAAAAGAAGTCCGCGCTTGGACAATTCACACTGGCGATACCGCTCCCCAAGCCGCTGGTGTCATCCACACCGATTTTGAACGCGGCTTTATCGCCGCACAAATCGTCGACTTTAACGACCTCGTCACTGCCGGCAGCGAATCGGCTGCCAAAAGCGCCGGCAAAATCCGCACTGAAGGCAAAACCTATGTCATGCAACCCGATGACGTGGTTGAATTTCGCTTTAACGTCTAACGGACAAATCGGTATCTACTCGGCCACTCGCCTACGGCACATAATTAATCTTCTTTATCCGATACTTCCAATGCTCCTGCATACTCATATCGATACCATTCGGCGGGAATTTCTCGGTCTCCGAACCCGCCCAAGGACCACCCATCGCCAAGTTAAGAATCAAATAATAGCGTTGTTCAAATGGCCACTGTAGCGGATCGTCACTCTCCTTTTTTCGGCTCGCATACACCTCGCCGTCAATCGTAAATTCAAGCAACCCAGGCTTTTTAATAACCCCATAGGTATGAAACTCGTTATACGCATCAGCAACTTTTCCTGGCGTGTACGTCACCTGTCCGGTGTGACGCGAGTTGTATGAATGTGTGGCAGGAATATTCTGATTGCGATGGATGCCCACCGCCTCTAAAAAATCAATCTCACCGTTGACCGCAAACGCACTCGGATCATCCCACGATATACCAAACTGTGCAGGATCGTACCGAGGATTGCTTGGCAATAACCACGCCGCTGGCCACGTCCCCGCCCCGTCAGGCAACGCCGTTTCCACTTCTATTGTGCCGTATTCGAAATCAAATGAACCAAGCGTATTAACGCGTGCCGATGTGAAGAGCTGACCATCACGATGCTCTGCGTGTGTTTCGATAACCAGTTGTCCGCCCTCTATCCGCACGTTCTTTTTGTCATTAGTATACGTTTGCGCTTCACCGTTATAATCAGCCTCTTGTCGCCCCTCTGAAAAATGCCATATCCTCGGATCAAGCTCCCCATCAGACATCTTAGTAAAATCAATCCCCCACGGTGCTTGCCGCTCATATTCATGGGCTCCTAGAGCTTGTTCCGACGATCGCTGTTTTTCCATAAAGTGTGTCGTTCTCCTCCGATGACTTTATCTAAAAATCGTTTCACTCATCTTTAGTTAGTACCGACCACCAATGCGCGCAACGCTGGCTCTA
>JASLCP010000027.1 GCA_030151825.1 Candidatus Saccharimonadales bacterium | reverse complement strand
GGCTACACGATCGGCGACATCGATAACGCGCCTGACGGAGAATACGGTGCTTATACAGTCTATCAAGTCGGCAGCGGCAATACGGGCACGGCAGCAGCACTCCAGAAACTATATGGTGTCACTGTGAGAAAGACTGATCCACCGATTGTCGTACCAGAGGGCACTAAGTTTGTCGTCATTGTTGGCTCACAGCCATCAGGTGCGAGTAGGCGATAGCGATATGCTATACTAGAGGAAGTTTATGGAATTTTTACGATTGGCCAAACGACGTACTCGTGTTAGCGAGATAGTGTACATTCTGCTCAATATCGGTCTTGCTGCCGCACTACTACTGGTAGTGTGGGTCGTTGAATCTCCGGTGCCGGCATTCGCTTTGGTGCTCCTTAGCAAGTGGCGTATCTTTGCCGTTCGCCCGCGCTACTGGTTTGCGCACGTTCAAGCAAATATGGTTGATTTGATCGTTAGCCTGAGTCTGGTGGTGCTTTTGTATGTTGCAGGAAACACTACTCAAAGTGGCGAGGGGATGGGGCTGCAGATTATCTTGACGGGGCTGTACGTCGTGTGGTTACTCTTGCTTAAGCCACGCACCAAACGTAGCTATGTCGTCTCTCAGGCGGCAATCGCCCTAGCATTGGGAACAGTGGCGCTCTATAGTGTGACGTATGATTGGCCGTCGTCGTTTGTCGTGTTGGGGATGTTCCTTCTTGGGTATTTCTCGGCACGTCATGTATTAAGTGCGTATTCGGATAGTGAAATCGCCTTACTGAGTTTAGTGTGGGGTTTTGTTGCTGCACAACTGGGCTGGTTGTCATATCACTGGCTCATTGCCTACGAGGTGCCACTTGTCCCAACGGTCAGGATCCCGCAGATTACGATTATTATCGTTGCTCTTAGCTTTCTTGCCGAACGAATCTATAGCTCGTATATCAAACATGGCTATGTTCGCACCGGCGATGTTATTTTGCCAACCTTCTTGGCACTCGGCGTGACTGCGGTTATTATCTTCCTGTTTAATAGCCTTGGATCTGCTGCAATTTAAGCTTTGGGTAAGAATTATCCTGTATTCTAAATAAGAAGGGAATGTGATAACGAATGGACACAACAGACACGCGTACAAAAAAGATGACTGCCCCAGTGGCAAAAACGGACACATTATCACAAACTCCAGCTGCTCGCGGTGCACGGCGAGGCAAAATACTGGCCTTGGTATTTTTAGTGATTATTCTAAGCTTTGGCGCGGGACTTGGTGGGGCATGGGTGATGAATCAGATGATTGAGCCGACAACGACACTTCGTACGGGTGCTGACGGCAATGCGGTGATGACGCGCGAAGAGAAGGATATTGCCGGGGTTGCCGAAAAGATGTCGCCAAGCGTTGTCTCGATTGTGACAAAAAGTCAGCGTCAATCCTACTTTGGCGGTGTTCAATCGCAAGAGGGGGCAGGGACCGGCATTATTGTGACGAGCGATGGCTATATTTTGACAAACAAGCATGTAATTAACGACGGGGGTGCCGTATCGGTCATTACCAACGATGGTACGACATATGATAACGTCAAGGTGGTGGGTACTGATCCGCTGAATGATATTGCCTTTTTGAAACTTGCCGGTGCAAAAGATCTTCCGGCGGCCGAGCTGGGTGATTCAAGCTCGCTCCGTATTGGCCAAAGTGTCGTTGCGATCGGTAATGCTCTTGGTCAGTACAAAAATACCGTCACCAGTGGCATCGTATCGGGCACTGGCCGTTCAGTGACAGCTGGCAGCGAAGGTGACAATAGTACCGAAACCCTGACCGATTTGATTCAGACTGACGCAGCAATTAACCCTGGTAACTCAGGCGGTCCGCTTGTCAATATTGCTGGTCAAGTGATTGGCATCAACACTGCTATTGCCTCGGAGGCAAATGGAGTCGGCTTTAGTATTCCTATCAATGCCGTCAAAGGGCTATTAAAGGGAGTGGCTGCAAACGGCAAAGTCCAACGTGCCTACGTTGGTGTCAATTATGTCACGATAACTCCAGAGATTGCCAAAGAATTTAATCTCCCGGTTAAACAAGGCGCCTATGTCTATAATTCGCAGGGTACTGCAATTGTCAGCGGTAGTCCGGCTGATAAAGCCGGCATCAAGGATAAGGATATCATTACTAAAGTTGGCGATATTGAGGTTGGCGCCAAGGGAAGTGTGGCGAGCCTCGTGGCTGAGTATGCACCAGGCGATACGGCGGCATTGACTGTGCTACGTGATGGCAAGACAATGACCATTAACGTCACCCTTGAAACAGCACTATCTGACTAAGTAAGGTTGAGCGAAACGATGTACCCACGAGTTTCTTGGTGGACGAATGACTGCTGCTTGGCGTAGTCGATAATTGCCTGATGTTGACGAGGGTCGGCCTCAAGTAGTAATTGCCCACCAGGACGCAGTAAGCGCGCCGCCTGAATAATGAGTACTTTGATCAGTGCCAGTCCATTGTCGTTTGCATACAGCGCGATAGCCGGCTCGGCGTCCGTCTCGCGCGAGACGTCCCATGTATGATCGACGTAGGGCAGATTGGCGCAAATAATATTAACAGGCAGCCCGTACTCGCGCAGCAAATCACCTTGATGAGTATGCACATTGGCATGAAGTGCCTCGGCATTTTGCTTGGCAACTGTCAGTGCGTGACTACTGATATCCACCAACGTGACATCTAGTTCGGGTAATTCTAGTTTGAGTGTGATACCAATACAGCCGCTTCCGGTACCGACATCGACTAACCGCTGCGTCTCGGCAATCAGCGGACGAGTTGGGTTAATTGATTCTTTCACCATATCAATCATTGTTTCGGTTTCGGGACGAGGAATGAGCGTCGCAGTCGTCACTCTGAATTGCCGTCCATAAAATTCTTTGTGGCCGATAATATACGCGATTGGTGTTCGGTCCCGTCGCAAACCAAGCCGCGCATCAGCGATTTCTTGCGTACGCAAATCAAGGAGCTCGTCACCGTGAGCGTGCACATATGTTCGTGGTTTTTTGATGGTGTGCGCCAACAGAATTTCGGCGTCCAGACGTGCTGATTCAATCCCGACACCATTTAGTTGGGCCGTCGCATCACGGAGCCAGGCAGCGATAGTGAGGTTCGAAGAACTTGATTTTTTATCCATAGTATGTTAGTATAGTAATATAGATAACGATAAACTACAAGTCTCTTGTTGGGTATGACAAGGGGTATTTTTATTGGCTAGCGTTTTGCGCGGCCAATTCTCGTTCGTACGCCTGCAAGTGTTCGATAAGGTCGTCGATACGGCCATCCATCGCCTGTGGGATGCCACTCCGACTATAGCCGATACGGTGGTCGGTGATGCGGTCTTGCGGGAAGTTGTAGGTGCGGATTTTTTCGCTGCGGTCGCCACTGCCGATCAGACTACGGCGTTCGGCGGTGAGTTTGGCCTGTTCTTCGTCGCGGGTTTGTTGCAAGAATCGTGAACGCAGCACGCTCATAGCTTTTTCTTTATTCTTGATCTGTGATTTTTCGTCTTGGTTGGTAACGACCATACCCGTCGGTAGGTGAGTGATACGCACGGCGCTGTCGGTCGTGTTGACGCTTTGTCCACCATGGCCGCTGGCGCGGAAAATGTCGATGCGTAGGTCACTTGGATTAATTTCGATGTCAGTTTCTTCGGCCTCGGGAAGTACGGCAACGGTCACGGTGCTGGTATGAATACGCCCCTGACTTTCGGTCGCTGGGACGCGCTGCACGCGGTGAACACCTGATTCAAACTTTAGCTGTGCATATGGTGCATCGCCCTTGATCATAAAAATTACTTCTTTGTAGCCACCGGCGTCGTTGGGGCTTTCGCTCATTAGTTCGGTCTTGAGGCCGTGCGCTTCGCAATAGCGCAGATACATGCGGTAGAGTTCGCTCGCAAATAGACTGGCCTCGTCACCGCCAGCGCCAGCACGGATTTCGATAATCACATTCTTTTCATCATTCGGGTCTTTGGGTGCAAGCATGATGAATAATTCTTCTTCCAGTTTTTCTAGCTTTTCGGTCGTTTCGCTCACTTCCATTTTGGCCAGTTCGGCGAGTTCATCACTGCCACTCGCTAATTCTTTTGCCTCTGCCAGTTGCTGTTCAAGCGTCTGGCGTAATGTTGCTTGTTCGATAATACCTTCGAGTTCGGTAAATCGTTTGTTTTTGCCAGTGAAATCAGGATCTGAAAACGCGCTTGGCGTCGCCAAAAATTCGCCAAGCTGCTGTTTTTCGGCAAGTAATTCTTCGAGATTGAGGCTAATTTTTGGCATACAGATTCCTTTGGTTACTATTGTTATTGTAACAAAAAGAGACCGCTCGGTTAAGAATGCGGTCTCTTGATGCTAAAACGCTATTGATCAGCTTTTTGTGCTTTTTGCGCGTTGAGTTTCTTAGCTTTTGCAGCCAGCTGCTCTTTACGAGCCTCAGCGGCTTTACGGCGGGCTTCAAAACGATCGACACGACCCTCGGTATCGATAATCTTTTCTTCACCGGTAAAGAATGGGTGAGATTTTGATGAAATGTGAACTTTGACCAGTGGGTATTCGTTGCCGTCTTCCCATTTGATCGTATCACTCGTCTGCGCAGTTGACTGAGTCAAGAACGCAAACCCCGCTTGATCGTCGCTAAATACGACAGGGCGGTAGGTGGTTGGGTGTATACTGCTTTTCATATCTAGAATATTTTAGCAAATTATAACAGAGATGTAAAGAGGACTCTGGGCTGATTAACTTCGAATCGAATGCTGGACACCAGGGTGTCGCACTTGGTGACGAATTCTCTCTGGACCTTGACGTTTTACTGGTTTTACTGTTATAGTTTACTCTGTAACAATATTAAACGACACAACCGTTCATAATACTCCTGAATATCTCGGGATGAACGGTGAGGAAAAAGGAGTAATATCATGGCTGTAGCAGTCGATATTAAAGCTCTGCTCGAAGCTGGTGTTCATTTTGGACACAAAACGAGCCGTTGGCACCCGAAAATGGCGCCATACATTCATAGTAAACGTCAGGATAGCCACATTATCGATCTGACAAAAACTGTGGCTGTTCTTGACCAATCGCTACCATTTTTGACGAGCGTTCCAGCAAGTGGCAAGCAGGTACTGTTCGTTGGCACCAAAAAGCAAGCCAAAGAATCAGTAAAAGCAGCTGCTGAGAGTATCAATCAGCCCTACGTTACCGAGCGTTGGATTGGCGGTATGTTGACCAACGTTGCTACCGTGACGCAGCAAATCAAAAAACTCAAAGACCTTGAGAAGCGAATGGCGAGCGGTGATCTTGAAAAGCGCTACAACAAACTTGAAGTACAGCGTTTCCAGGAAGAAATCGATGAACTTACGCTGAAATACGGTGGTATCAAAGACCTCAACGGTCGTCCAGGTGCGGTCGTGGTGACTGACGTTATCACTGATGCGAATGCCGTTCGTGAAGCCAACGTACTTGGCGTGCCAGTAGTTGCTTTGGTTGATACCAATGCTGATCCAACACCAGTACAATACGTTGTTCCGGCAAACGACGATGCAATTAAGGGGCTCGAACTACTGCTGAGCTACTTTACGGCAGCAGTTTCAGAGGGTGCTAAAAAGGAGGGCTAAACAATGGCAGTAACTGTAGAAGATATCAAAAAACTGAAAGAATTGACTGGTATCGGTCTAACTGATGCAAAGAAAGCCTTGGTTGAAGTCGATGGTGATTTTGACAAAGCGCTCGAAGTGCTGCGTAAAAAAGGCCTGACGAAAGCCGAGAAAAAAGGCGACCGCGAAACCCGTGAAGGCCTGATTGAAAGCTATGTTCATAGTGGACGTATCGGAGTCATCGTTGAGGTTAACTGCGAGACTGATTTTGTGGCGCGGCTGGATGATTTCAAGGAATTTGCCCACCAGATCGCCATGCAGATTGCGGCTATGGCGCCAGTGTATCCTACTATCGAAGATGTGCCCGCTGATGTATATGAGGCAAAGAAAAAAGAGCTGCTTGAAAGTGATTCACTCAAGAGCAAGCCGGCTGACATGGCCGACAAGATTGTCGAAGGACAGCTCAAGAAACACTTTGCCGAGCAAGTATTGACCGAACAAGCATTCATTCTTGATGATAGCAAGACGGTTGGCGAGCGTATTAAAGAGCAGGTCGCTAAAAACGGTGAAAACATTCGTGTGTCACAGTTCAAGCGTATCGAACTTGGCGTCACCGAATAGAAATATACCATCTTGGTAGCAAGCCCGTATCTGTAAAAGGTACGGGTTTTTGCTAGCTATTGTATTTTGGGTGTAAGAGGACTATATTATGCTCCACTATGACCGTTACGACACATTTGCCAACGTTTCCAAGTGAAGAGTATCAAAATCGCTTAGCACAGCTACGCCGCAAGATGAAACAGGAGGAACTAGACGCCTGTATTTTGTCGACACCAGAAAGCTTGTACTGGCTAACCGGACTGAGTCATTGGGGCTTTTTTGCGCTTCATGTTCTGGTGGTGCCTCGCGAGGGTGACCTGTATATGGTGGCGCGTGCCATGGAGCAAGTGACGATGGCTAATCAGCTGGATGACCATGTGCAGTTTCGTGGCCACAAAGACAGTGAAACGGCGATAGACACGACGGTAGTGATTCTTAACGAGCTTGGTTTAGAGCGAGCGACGATTGGTCTTGATCTTGATACGGTGTATCGTTCATACAACCGGACAAAACAATTGATGGACGCATTTCCACATGTTACGTGGCAGGATAGCGAGCACCTGGTGGATCGGCTGCGTTATGTGAAGTCGCCCCTGGAAATCTCGGCCATGCGACAAGCGGCGACTATCTCAGAGCGTATGATGGATGCAGCGGTACGAGCTACGCAGCCAGGAGTAAGCGAAAAAGTGATTGCGAGCGAGGTATTCAAGGAGATGGTGCTTGCCGGTGGCGAACCGCCGAGCTTTGGGCCGTTTATTCGACCCAAATCTCGCCTAGGTGAAGAACACGGTACATGGGGGTCGGACATCATAACACGTGATGATCGTCTTTTTGTCGAACTTTCGGGTTGCTATGGACGCTATCATGCGCCGATGGGGCGGTTCGTATATCTCGACCCGCCTAAGCAAAGCGGCGATGTACAGGCAGTGTGTATCGATGCATTCAAGGCGGTCCTCGATACAATGCGGCCTGGCGCCACCGCTAACGATGTGTATCACGCTTGGCAAAACGTGGTCAACGATGCTGGGCTGAGTGACTACAAGCGACACCACTGTGGGTACATGACCGGTATGACATTTCCGCCAACCTGGATGCAAGATGCGACGATCAGCGTAGTCGGCTTGCGTGAAGGTAGCGATCTGGTGCTCGAAGCCGGCATGACATTTCATGTACTGTCATGGTTGGTCGGTTCGCGCATTGGCGATTATTTTATATCAGATACGGTGCTCGTCACCGATCAAGGCGGTGAAACGCTGACGACGACACCGCACACGATTTTAACAGCGTAAAAGGAGACAGTACTCATGAAACCACGAACTTCCGAACAGGCATTTCTCTGGCAGGAACGACTTGACGATCTAGCGTTGGTACGGCGTGCGGCCATCGAGTCGCCTCTTATTGAGCTACCCGAGCCGATCGAAGGCAATAACCGTGTACTACTAAAAATGGAATCTGCCCAAGACATCAAAAGTTTCAAGATTCGTGGCGCTACCTACGCGATGGCATCACGGTTAGAAGAATTACGTGAACGCGGCGTCGTGGCCGACAGCGGCGGTAATCACGCACAGGCGGTAGCTCTGGCGGGACGGACATTAGGTGTACCGGTGGCGATCATCATGGCGGCTCTTGTTCCTGATAATAAGGTGGAAGCGACGCGCGGCTTTGGCGCGACAGACGGCAGTTTTACGTTAGATACGTCACCGTCTGATTTTGTCGAAGCCAAAAAGCAAGCCAAGCGGTTTGCAGGGATTGATGAACAGGGTCGTGGATCGGCAGACCCGCGGCAGTATCCGTACTATCTTTCGCCGTACGATGATCCGGCAATTTTACGGGGGACAGCGACAATCGTCCCTGAGGTTATTACTCAACTGGAACGCAAAGGAATTGAGCGGATCGATACTTTGCACGTTCCGGTTGGCGGTGGTGGATTAATTGGTGGTATAGCTGATGTGAATGCCGAGCAGGGGCATTTGTTTGATCTCTATGGCCATGGGATTACCAATGCCGATAGCGGTGCTCGGAGTCTTCATAGTCCAGTGCCTGTTCCCGTTGCTGGCACGCCAAACATACTTGCTGAGGGGCTTGCTGTTACGGTCATAGGGGATCAAGGTCATCAGCGTATGAAAGACGGTAAAATCACTGACATCTATACCTCGACGGTTGAAGAGGTCGGTCACGCCTACGCATGGTATCGCGAACACGTTTTGCCGCTCCTTGGCGGTAACCCGCATGATACTGAAACCGCTTGGCAGTACCTGCCAGAACTATCAAGTATGGTGGCGATTTCTGGGTTATTGAACCATCTTCGCCGGACTGGCGCTCGTGATCAGACCCACGTTGTCGTTGTGAGCGGCGGCAACACGAACCGTGAGCGCTCCCAAGCTGCGATCGATGCCGCTTCCCTCTAATAAAAACGCATCTCGGTTACCTGTCACACCAGGCGGTTGTTATATGGGTGATACTTGGTATAATTAACAGTAGTAACAAAGGGGATAATAATGTTTGATACCGACACCTATGAAATGAAAATGGATAGTGCATTTGAGCACTTTGAGTCTGAACTGAAAAAAGTACGTACCGGTCGTGCGCATCCTAGCATGCTTGATGGTGTTCGCGTAGAGGTGTACGGGACACTAATGCCACTTAACCAGGCGGCGAACATAACCGTTCCCGAGCCGCAGTTGCTTCAGGTGACGCCGTTTGACCCGAGTAATATGGCGGCAATTGCTGCGGCAATCCGGACCGATCAGTCGTTGGGCTTGAATCCGTCTGATGATGGACGCGTCGTTCGTGTACCTGTGCCGCCGCTGACCGAAGAACGCCGTAAACAGCTGGTCAAGCAAACGGGTGAGAAGGTCGAAGAAGTACGTATTGCTCTTCGCAACATCCGTCAGGACGGGCTAAAGGACGCCAAGCGAAAGAAAGACGCCAAAGAACTATCCGAAGATGACGTGAAAGCGGTCGAAAAAGAGTTTGATCGCTTGATGGCACAATACCAAGAAAAAATTGACACTGCTTTCAAGGCAAAAGAGCAGGATATCCTGACAATTTAATGACCTTTGTTGAGCGTGTTCAGGCGTTAGGATTTTCTGCCAATGAGTATGTCGTAATTGGTAGCGGATTGTTGGGTGCGTTGGGGCTTCGTACCCCACAAGATATTGATTTGGTAGTCAGCGCAGGGTTGTTTAAAGCATTGCGATCATCTGGCATGTATCGATTGTCACAGCGGCACGGTGAAGAAGTACTTGAAACGGATGATGTAGAGATATGGCAGACGTGGGGAGCGGGTGATGAATCGATGTCATTTGCGGCGCTTTATCGTGGCGGTGTGACGGTTGATGGTGTTCGGTTTTGTCATCCCCAGACAATTATCGCCAAAAAGCAAGCTCGACATTCAGAGAAAGATGTCAAAGATATCGAGCTACTGAAAGCGTATTTGCGCGACCGGCCGCTATAATCCTCATGGTAAAATGGTGGACGCTAGGATATACTAAAAAGCAACGAGAAAAGACCTAGAAAGCGGAGGATAGATGGAGCTGATATTCGGAATAATCGCGGGCGTGATTGCACTGACGGTTTTGGTAGTATTACATGAACTAGGGCATGCGATCGTCGCCCGACGTAATGGGGTGGTTGTCGAAGAGTTCGGCATTGGTTTTCCGCCACGGGTGTGGAGCACCAAGCTCAAAAATGGTGTTATATTTTCGTTAAATGCGTTGCCGCTTGGTGGGTTTGTAAAGTTGCAGGGTGAATACGATTCTGCCAACAAAAAGGGCGATTACGGCGCGGCGTCGTTTTGGGTAAAGACCAAGATTTTACTCGCGGGCGTGGTAATCAACTGGCTGACGGCTGTAGTGCTGCTGACGATATTGGCGCTTGTTGGGATGCCAAAGATTTTGCCGAATCAGTTTACAGTCCCCAGTGATACAACTGAATCACGCTCGCCAGTGACGCTGGCTGCAGTGAGTGACAAATCACCCGCAGCAAAAGCGGGTCTCAAGAAAGGCGATGCGATTATTCGCTTTAATCAACAAGCGGTTGCATCTCCTGACGTACTATCGAGTGAGACAAAGCAACAGCATGGCAAGACAGTTGAGGTGATTTATGCACGCAACAACACCGAGTATCGAACGACGGTCGCGTTGCGAAGTGAAAATGCCAAAGGGCAGGGCTATCTTGGGGTAAGCACCTCTCAACGCAACTTGCTCCGCGCGACGTGGTCGGCTCCGATTGTTGGCGTGGCATTGACTGGTCAGTTGACCGGGGCGACCTTCGAAGGGTTAGGTAAACTTGTCGGTAGTGTCGTTGGCGGTGGTCTGTCGCAGCTGAGTGGTGATGAAAAAACACGCCAAGAAGGCGGCAAAGAGTTGCAGCAAGCAGGCGATAGTGTAGCGGGTCCGATTGGTATTTTGGGCGTCTTATTCCCTGCGGCGAGCCAGGCAGGTCCGACAGCGTTTTTGTTTATTACGGCATTGATTTCATTGACGTTGGCGGTGATGAACGTATTGCCAATTCCAGCGCTTGATGGTGGCCGTTGGTTTACGATGGCCGTCTTCCGTGCACTAAAGAAACCGCTCACCAAAGAACGCGAAGAAACGATCCAGGCAACCGGATTTTTGATATTAATGGCGCTGGTCGTCGTGGTAACTATTGTCGATGTCTCGAAAATTATTAAATAAGATTAAGCATCGCCGCAGTAAAAAGGCTGTCGTAACGCGCGATTGGCGTCTGCTTGTCGTTTTGCCAGTGTGGGTGTTGGTATCGTTTTTTGCGGCACAATTATTGGTTGAAGTACTATTGGCGGTTGCACAACTGATGCATGTCGATGTTGCATCATTTGGTCCAGAGGCGGTCATCCAGGCGGCGCTCTCGGCTTTAGTGTATGCACTGGCACTTGGTATTGCGATTGGCGGGCCGTATATTGTCTACAAGCAACGGCCGTCGCGCGATATTCTAGGGGTAAAACGACTGATGACGTGGTCGGACATTGGATTGGCTCCGCTGACATATTTGGCCTATATATTGATGCTGTTATTTGTGCTGACCTTGATATCGTCACTGATTCCTGGATTTAACGGTAACGAAGTACAGGATGTCGGCTTTCGTAATCTGACAACTCAGAGTGGCTATGTCCTTGCCTTTATAACACTTGTTGTTGTGGCGCCAATCGCTGAGGAGACGCTCTTTCGCGGCTATTTGTATGGTCGACTGCGTTTGTATGTACCGATATGGGCAGCGGCGTTGGCGACGAGTATCTTGTTTGGAGCGGTGCACGGCCAGTGGAATGTTGGTGTCGATACGTTTGTTCTTAGCTTGTTCTTGTGTGGACTACGCGAACTAACAGGTAATATCTGGGCCGGTATACTGGTGCATATGCTCAAAAATGCCATTGCATTTTATATTATGTTTCTTGCGCCCTTTTTGATGATGGGCGGTTAGGAGCATAGCAATCTCATCTGGTAGATGGTATGATAGAGGCATATGAGAATCAGTACGCTATTCACTCGCACCAGCAAAACATCACCGGCCGACGAGGTCGCTAAAAATGCGCAATTATTGATCCGCGCCGGCTTTGTATATAAAGTGATGGCAGGCGTGTATGCCTACACGACACTCGGACTGAAGGTACTCGAAAATATCAAACAGATTGTTCGCGAAGAAATGAATAGCGTGCAGGGTCAAGAAATTATCATGAGTAGCCTGCAGCGCAAAGAAACCTGGGAGGGTACTGGCCGTTGGGATGATGAGGTGGTCGACGTCTGGTTCAAGTCAAAATTGAAAGATGATACGGAAGTGGGCTTTGGCTGGAGTCACGAAGAGGCCATCATGGAAATGATGCAGCAGTACGTCAAGAGCTATAAAGATCTGCCGACGAGTGTCTACCAATTCCAGACTAAATTGCGCAATGAACTGCGCGCCAAAAGCGGTATTATGCGTGGTCGCGAGTTTGTCATGAAAGATATGTACTCTCTCCATGCCACTGCAGAAGATTTGGATGCGTATTATAACAGCGTGATCGAGGCGTATAACCGTGTTTATGACCGCCTTGGGCTGGGTGATGACACCTATGTGACCTTTGCTAGCGGTGGAGCGTTTACTAAATTTAGCCACGAATTTCAGACGATTTGTGACGCCGGCGAAGATATTTTGTATGTTCATCGTGAAAAAAACATCGCCGTGAACGAAGAAGTACTCGATGAGGCGACCAAAGAGCTGGGAATTGATAAAAGCGAGCTAGAAAAGGTAAAAAGTGCCGAAGTGGGTAATATCTTTAATTTTGGTACTGACAAGGCCGAACAAATGGGTATTACCTTTACGACGAGCGAAGGCAAACAACAGCCAATTTATTTGGCATCATACGGCATCGGTGTGACGCGCGTTATGGGGGTAATTGTCGAGAAGTTTGCTGATGATAAAGGAATTGTTTGGCCAGAATCAGTGGCGCCAGCCAAGGTCTATTTAGTGCGAATTGGTGGCGAAGCGGCCATGAAACACGCTGACGAACTGTACGACGAGCTAATGGCCAAGGGTATTGAAGTGCTGTATGATGACCGTGATGAGCGTCCAGGAACAAAATTTGCTGATGCGGAACTGATGGGAATTCCGTACCGCGTCACAGTAAGTGACCGCTTACTTGAAACAGGCGAGTATGAGTATGTGACGCGCCAGAGCGGCGAACAGCAGACATTGACACGCGACAAGCTGCTTGCTACACTGGGTTGACTGTAAACAATCTATCAAGTGGGGTTTACAATTTAGAACAGAAAAGTGAACATGGTGCTTTAGAGCACTTTTTATAATGAATATAAAGGAACAGAGATGAAAAAATTATTTCAGATCACAAATGAAGGCAAAGCAGAGCTAGAAACGGAACTGACCGAACTAAAGAGTCGTCGTGGTGATATCGCTGACAAAATCGCCGAAGCGCGTGACTATGGTGACTTGAGCGAAAATGCTGAATACGACGCTGCCCGCGAAGAGCAGGGTCTGGTCGAAAGTCGTATCGCAGAAATCGAAGATGTGCTGCTCAACGCTGAGATCATCAAAGCAAGCCGCAGCAGTAGCGTGACACTTGGCAGCAAGGTCGAACTCAAAACGGGCAGTAAAACAGTGAAATATCACGTCGTCGGCCCTGTTGAGGCTGATCCGCTCGCAGGTAAAATCAGCAATGAATCACCGATCGGCTTGGCGTTGATGGGTAAAAAAGTTGGTGATACGGCAACGATTACGACCCCTAAGGGTGAAATCAGCTACGATATTGTTACCGTTGGTTAAGAATTGCTTGCTGCGATTTTTATAAAACACTCCGTCATAATGGCGGGGTGTTTTAAGTGACAGCAGTGGCTTACTGTTGGTTCGCAATCATGTCTAAGCGGTCAATGATGGCGCGTGCCGATGTTTGAGATACTTCAACAGCCTCTTTGTGTGCCTGATCTTTGATAAGTTCGGCGTTGGCTGCGCCGAGGAGCTCGCCAAATGACACATTACGGTGTGATGCCTCAAATGCATCGAGTGCCCCAGTGATGTTTGGAAGTAGTGGCTCGTCGACGACACGGCTTTCAGCTTCTGCAACGGTCGCGCGTAGTCCGGCGACAAGTATGTCGGGGACAGCATCTCCGCGGCGTGTTTGTGTGATGGCGTCAAGGCTATCGGCGAGCAGATAGGCAAGGGCTATATCTTTGTCGTCCGTTGGATCAACAGGGGTACCGTCGCGGTCGATGTGCGCTTCGGTGCTGATGATTGTGTTGGTAGCGTCATTGATAATAATGTCTGTCAGACGTTCACGTTCGTCCGCGCTCAGGGTAGCTGCGTCTGGTGAACGAAGAAGGGCGACCGATTCGGTAAGTGCAGCACGAGGTGTTTTCTCGCCAGCTGGCGTCGTCTCAACGCTCCAGGCTTGCCCATTAATATTTTCGACGTGTAATTCACTATTGTTACTATGACGTGGACCAGTTGTGGTCGTTTCGGTACGGTGAACGTCGCGAGTCAGGTCACGATATGAGTTGTTGTAGGCCTCGGCGAAGATTGGTCGAGCGACAGGGATGCCGGTCTGCTCGCTATACTGGCGCTGGGCAGCCTTGAAATCATTAGTGATATTCATTGCGCGGACGATGGCGGCGGCTTCGATAGGGTGTTCACCCGAGTCTTGCATACGGGCGTTCATGACCTGGATTGCGGCACCAAGACTAGGGTCATCAGTAATATCCCAAACAGTACCGATCAAAGTGATCTTTTGCGGAGTAGCGTCATGACCGACGGTTTCTTGCTTGGTAATATGAGGTTTCAAGAGGTGACTGTCTTCGATTTCGCTATCGTCAAATTCGTCGATTTTTTTCTGCAATGCTTTAATGTCTTCTTGTGACAAGGTTTGTGCGGCGGCATCGGCACCACGCTGAGCAAGCTCTTGGCGGAGTGTTTCGACATGTTGTGCATAATCTGGGTTTTGCAGCCCACCTTCGAGGTCAAGTCCGCGCCATGCACGGCGGTAGGCAATAAGGGCGTCACCGAGGAGCTCGTATTTAGTAAGCTCAATTGTTTCGCCGAGCATCATGTCGGCGTAGCCTGATTCAGCGGTTGTGTCTATCGCTGCGGCACCAGTCGCCAAGTCAACTGCGGCGGCCCCCGTAGAGAGGTCGACGACTGCAGCGCCAGTCGCCAGATCAGCGCTGTCGGCACTCGTCGAAAGGTCGATAGTCGCTGCGGCAGTTGAGATATCAACCATTTCGGCAGAAGTAGCAACGGCACCCAAGTCGAGTGCCGCTTTTTTTAGTTGTTCTGATTTTTTTTGCTCGTTTTCAGCAGTTGCTTCAGTTGAGAGTGATTGAGGCTGATGTTCTAATGTTTGTGTCATTTCGATACCATCTATGCTATATTAACGATTTAATTATAGCTCCATTCTAGCACACTAAGCGTTTTGAGTCAATACCTTTATACCATTGATGACGTATTAAATAGTGAAATTCCTTACATTTTTTGGCTTTGACCCCTGTTCCTAGCCAAGATAGTGTATACTATGTATATATGGCAACACTTCAAGACTATCGAGATGAGCGACTCAGAAAACTCGCCGAGCTAAAAGAGCTGGGCATTAATCCGTATCCCGGGGCGGCGCATCGCACGGCGATGGCGGCAGCTATTAGCACTGACTTTGCGACACTTGAAGGTAAGGAAGTGACCGTTGCCGGGCGTATTGCGGGGTTACGCAAGTTCGGTAAATTGGCATTTATCGTGTTAGAGGACATGAGTGGTCGTATTCAACTGTTTTTGCACGCGCCAGACGTGGCGGAGCTTAACGCGCCGCAGGGGGTTATTGGCATGAAGCAACTGAGCTTGCTGGACACCGGTGATTTTGTTGAGGCGACAGGCACGGTGATAAAGACCAAAACGGGCGAAATTTCGGTCGGGGTACGAACATTACGACTGTTGACCAAGAGCCTGCGTCCGATGCCGACTGAGCTGACCAATAAAGAAGAGCGTTTTCGTCGTCGCTATGTCGATATGAACGTCAACCCCGAGGTGCGCGAGCGATTTATGCGCCGCAGTCGGTTTTGGCAGGCGACACGTGATTATCTGAATAGTAATGGCTTTACTGAGGTCAACGTACCGGTACTCGAGCATACGACCGGTGGTGCTGATGCTAATCCGTTTGTGACACACATGGACGCGCTTGATGACCAGCCGTTTTATTTGCGCATTAGTCACGAGTTGCCACTCAAGCGCTTGATCGGTGCGGGCTTTGAAAAGGTCTATGACCTAGGACCACGTTTTCGTAACGAAAATTACTCGGACGAACATCTGCCAGAGCATATTGCGATGGAGTGGTACGCTGCCTATTGGAATTGGCGCGACGGCATGAAATTTATGGAAGACATGTACAAGACGGTGTTACAGCAGACGTTTGGTACGTTGCAGTTCAAGCTGGGGCGCTTTGATGTTGATATGAGCGGCGAGTGGGAAGTCTGGGATTATGCTGAGGTAATCAAAAAGCACTACGATATTGATGTGTATGATTGCACGATCGAGCAGGTGGCAACGCAGCTAAAGGCGCATGGGCTAGAGGTCGAAAAGACTGATTCGATTCCACGCGGTATTGATAAATTGTGGAAGAATATTCGTAAAGACGTCGCAGGGCCAGTCTGGTTGATCAACACACCAAAGTTTATTTCGCCGCTCGCCAAAAGCAATCCTGATGATGATCGCGTAGTTGAGCGGTTCCAGCCGGTGATTGTCGGTAGCGAGCTGGGTAATGGCTTTTCGGAACTCAACGACCCGATTGACCAGTTAAACCGCTTTGTCGAGCAGCAGCAGATGCGCGATGATGGCGATGATGAGGCGATGATGCTGGATATAGACTATATTGAGATGTTGGAATATGGCATGCCGCCAGCGTGTGGTTGGGGGTGGAGTGAGCGTGTGTTTTGGATTTTTGAAGGCGTGACGGCTCGTGAGGGCGTACCATTTCCACAGCTTCGTCACGAGATTGATGGGACGACGAAGGCGATTTATCCGGATCTTTCGTTGTAGGTTTTTTGACACCGATCGGATTTTGAAAGCGAGGACGCTGGTGGCCTGAAATACCCACCGGAAAATCGGCGGGTATTTAGTGGAGAAGGTGACAGTTAGGCGGTAGCTGGAGTGCTGTTGATGGCGTCGATACCTTCAGCAAGCTCACCGATGGCGATGTCGATGTTATCTTGGACGATTTCTTTGTAATCAGGAACTCGTTTGACAATCCAGTCGCCAAGTTCTTTTTCGCTGGCGGCGTCTTGCATGGTGACGAGTTCGCGGAGCTGTTCGTCGTCGAGCGCTTCGGTGATCTCAGCGCCGATACGCTCGTCAATTGTGTCGTTTAAATGTTCAAGGAGAGCTTCGATTTCGGTGTCGCCTACGGTAATACCCAGTTCTTTGAGATAGGCGGCGGTAACGTATGAGGTGTTGTCTTGCATGATGAGTTATTCCTTTTTGTTTATCCTGTGATTATTCTACCGTATTCGTAGTTTCGATAACACTGGCACGCGTTTCGGCGGTGGCTTGTTGCTGAGCGCGGACATTTTCCATACCGGCGGCGTGAACACCCTTCATGTAGGCTTTGAGGCTACGGCCAAACTTAGCGGTACGAGTGTTTTTGAGCCAATCTTTACCAGATTCGATCTTTTCTTTGCGGGCATTGCGGCGCTGGATTTTGGCGACGTTACGGGCGCGTTGACGGATCATCGCGTCATGAGCTTTTTTCTCAGCTGCTTTGGCGATATTCCACTCAACATTCATAGCGAGGGCTTCAGAGTGGGCATTGTCAATAATATCCTGACGTGCGTCGTTCGCTGCGTCAATCTGATTCTCGCTGACAAGTCCTTCGTTTGAGTTGAACGCATCAGCATCACCGGTTTCGATAGACGAGAGGCGTGCCTCTGTCGCGTCGTACGTAGTGTCATATTCGGTGTCGAGCCACTGGTCTTGGAGTGCCTCGGTACGGCGTTGATCTTCAGCGATTGCTTCGCCGTGGGCTTTGTCGATCTTTGCTTTATGACGTGCCTCTTTGTAGTTCTTAAGGCGCTGTTTGGCACTAGCCCAAGCGTTTTTGCTTCGAGAAGATAGCTCTTTGGCGCCGAGTGATGCAGCGCCAACGGCCACTATGCCACCTTCGAGCATTGCACGACCAAGGGCGCGGCCACCTTTTTTAAGCGCGTCTTTGGTGTCTTGGTAGATTTCGCCAGCGCGGTCGCCAACGGTTTCTACGATACGGCCACCTTCGGCGCGAGCATTTGCAAAGCGGGCGACTGCTTGATCGACGTTTTCTTGGGGTGTTTCGGCGACGGTCTCGGCGTTTCGTTCGCGGGCTGCGTCGAGTGCAGCGTCACCTGTAGGGAGTTCGGCGGCGTTGACGGGTGTCTCGTCGCTCTCGTAATTTGCCCCAATGATGTCGTTAAACTGATCGTCAATTGACGATTCGGGGCCATTGCTACTAGGGAATGAGTTGTGGTTTGGCATATATTTGTTTTGGGTTGTTTAGTTATTGATAATTTCATATTAGCATAAGTATGATAAAAAGTAAATATAGTGAGGTAGCAGAATTAAGACGACAAGAAAAAGGGCTTGTTGTGATAATGCAGTTGTACTATACTTAGTATAGTAAATACACTCACTAATAAATGACAAGGGGGATATACGTATGACGAAAATTGCTGTATTTGTAGGCAGCCTACAAAAGAATTCATTTAATAAGAAACTGGCTAAAAACCTTGAACAGCTTGCACCATCTGGTATGGAGTTTGATTATATTGATCTGAATTTGCCGCTATTTAACCAAGATTTAGAAGCTGAGTTTCCAGTAGAGGCTCAAAAGGTAAAAGACCAAATTGAGGCAGCTGACGGCGTATTGTTTGTGACACCAGAATATAATCGCAGTATCCCTGGTGTGCTGAAAAACGCTATTGATTGGGGTTCACGACCTTGGGGGACGAACTCGTTTAATGGTAAGCCTGTTGGTATCGTGGGTGCGTCACCAAGCCCGATCGGTACGGCAGTTGCGCAATCTGACCTGCGTCATATTGGTGGCTTTTTGAACGTCAAGTTGATGGGGCAGCCAGAGCTGTATTTGGTGAATGCCTATGACAAGTTTGATGAAAACGAGGTGATTGTCGATGACGCGAAAGAAATGCTGCAGACCTATATGGATAGTTTTGCAGCATGGGTTGAACAAGAAAAGTAATGTAATGCTTTTATCAGAAACGCCGTGCCTCCACGCGGCGTTTTTTGATATGATGAGAATATGAAATATATCGTTGGGGTGATGGTCAGTGTCGTGGTGGCGCTGGGGATGTGGGGCCAAACGGCACAGGCGGCGGATGGGGTGATGATCACGCGGTTCGAGGCCGAGTATCATTTGTCACGTTCGGTGGATCAGCGGTCTCAGCTAAAAACAGTCGAGAAGATAACGGTGTCGTTTCCGGAGGGGTTGCAAAAACACGGGATTGAGCGAGCGTTGCCAAAGGGGTATGACGGGCATTCGATAGGGCTGTCGGTCGAATCGGTGATGGACGAACGTGGTGCGGCGCAACCATTTACGACCTATAACAGTAATGATAATGAGGTACTGCGAATTGGGGACAAGAATCGCTTTGCTAGTGGAACGAAGACGTATGTGGTGACGTACCGATCACAGGACGTCACGAAAGCTTTTGATGGTCACGATGAGTTTTATTGGGACGTCAATGGTACCGAGTGGCGTGAACCGGTGGTGATGGCGCTGGCTCGAGTGTACGTGGCGCCCGATATGGTGGCGGCGCTGAATGGTGATATGGCGTGCTATCAGGGTGTGAATGGGGCGACTGACCGGTGTACGATTTCACGACAAGACGGATTGATCGAGGCAACGGCCGGCGATTTGAATCCAGGACACACAATGACAATGGCGATTGGTTTTCGGCCGGGGACGTTTGCTGAGTATCAACCGTCGCTCGTCGAGCGATTACTGCCAGTGTGGATAGTAATGACGGTGGTGACGACACTGTTGGGGATTGTACTGCTTGTTTGGGTACTGATTGTCTACAGCAAACGCAGTAACCGGACGAGCGAGATTGGCACGGTGGTACCAGAATATTTGCCACCAAAGCACGCGAGTGTGCTACTGTCGGCACAGATTGGCGGCAGTGTGACGGGGCCGGTGGTGACGGCGCAGATTATTGATCTGGCGGTGAGGCATTATGTGAAGGTGTATCAGACAAAGGAAAAGGCGTTGTTTTCGTCAGCTGAGTACGAACTAGAGATCAGCAAAGAGATTGAGACGCTTGATCAGGAAGAACGAGTGTTTGTGGCGACACTCTTTGGTGAAGGCAATACGGCAGTTGGCAGTCGGTTTGCGATGAAAAAGATGCGTAATGATTACAAAATGATACGACAATTGCAGAATAACGATAAAGCAACGCAGCAGCGAATAAGGAGTGAATATGCACTGCGCCACAAGGATGCTGATAAGGCGAGATGGTTCGGAAAAGTGATGTGGGTGACTGGGGTGCTTGGGGTGGTGCTCTTGGCGCCGATGTTGCTGTTTGTGGCAGTGGTAGCGGCGATATGTCAATCTTTGTTGACGCCACTGACCGACAAGGGGCTGAAATGGGTGCGGTACTTGAATGGATTGAAATTGTACATCGAGGTTGCCGAGGAAGAGCGTCTGAAGTTTTTGCAGAGTCCGCAGGGTGCCGAGAAAAAAGCGGTAGTGATGGGCGATGACACCAAGCAGTTAGTGGTGCTGTATGAGCGTGTGCTGCCGTATGCGATTTTGTTTGGACAAGAGAAAGAATGGAATAAGCAGCTGGGGCAATATTATGCAGCGGCTCGGGCGGAGCCGGATTGGTATGTGGGACAGACGGCATTTAGTGCGGCGGCCTTTTCGTCGGCGATGGGCGATTTTGGGTCGACGCTGAATAGTTATGGGGTTTCTTCGAGTTCGTCGACTGGTGGGTCGAGTGGGGGTGGATCTGCTGGCGGCGGCGGTGGAGGCGGCGGTGGTGGAAGTTGGTAAAACTTTGCGGTGGCATGACCGTTTCGGTACGTAGGCGCGTTACGGACTAGGCTGACAAATCAAAAGATTCTCGAGGCGGGCTTGCGATGTATATGGATATTTTTGTGGAGAGTTGTGATTGGTTGTTGACTTTATATACTACTATGTATAACATAGAACTATAGTAAGCATATAACTAACGTACGAAAGGAGCCATAGATGGATAGTGAACGGTACGCTGAGCAGTTGGCGACGCAACTACGCAAAGGGTTTTTGGTGTACTGCGTGCTGCGGGTGTGTGCACACGAGCCAAAGTACACGAGTGATATTATCAAGCGTTTGAGTGATGCGGAGCTGGTGGTGGTTGAGGGGACGATTTATCCACTACTGAGCCGTTTGCAAAAGGATGGGCTACTGGCGCACGAATGGCAAGAGAGTGAGCAGGGGCCACCGCGTAAGTATTATCGGGCGACCGAGTATGGCACGAAGGTGGAACGTCACATGACAAAGAAGATTCAGCAATTAACGGTAACACTAAAGAAACTATAAGGAGAGATGTATGAACGAGATTACCCGAATACATATCGCAAAGATTCCCTACGAAATTGACGTGAATGCAAAGAAAAAACTGGAAACGTATAGCAAGCAATTAGAACGTGCGATTAATGACCGCGAGGTGATGTTGGATATTGAGACGCGAATGGCTGAGCTTTTGGCAGAGCGAGGTGTGACAAAGAATGATGTGATTAGTCAAGAGGATGTCGAGGCGTTACGGGCACAACTTGGTGAACCGCATGAGTTTACGAATGACACTGAAGTAGTGAGCGTCGCGTCATCGCATCGGTTGTATCGCGATACTGATACGGCGGTGCTTGGTGGGGTGCTCGGCGGCCTGGCAAAGTATATTGGCATTAATCCGCTATGGACACGGCTGGTGTTTACGGTACTGCTATTTGTTTCGTTTGGCACGGCATTAATCGTGTACCTTGTGCTATGGATTGTCCTGCCCGCAGCGCGAACGGCTGCCGATAAGTTGTCACTGGAAGGGCGCCCGGTAACGGTAACGACGATGAAGGAAATGTATGACGACAATATATCGACACAGGGTAGTAGTATTGCGCCAATAGTGCAGCGATGGCTACTCGCGTTAATCGGCTTGGTTGCGGCGGTGGCTGCAACGGGGGCTTTGGTCGTGACACTGTGGGCAGGTGGAGTGCTATTAACGGGTGCTGTGCCGCAATTGAATGGTGACATTGTTCCGACGACCTGGTCAGTCTGGCTTTCGTATGTGCTGTTCATTGCCAGCGGTATTTTGCTGACGCTTTTGGGTGGCATTATCGCGTATAGCTGCTTTAGTCGTCGTGTATCAAAGCGTATCGGTATGTCGGTACTAGTGGTCATTGTTGCCGGAGTTATGACATTTGGGACAGGTGTCGGCGCTCTTCTGTATGGTAGGTGGCAAATGGATACGCAGATTGACGCTATGCGAACAACGACCGATGTGACGCTGCCTGCTGATTTTGCAAATATGAAGAAGTTGTCGGCAAGCGGGCATTCGGCACGGAATGGGCAGGGCGGTTACGCGGATTTTACAATCGAATATGTTGTGTCTACGGACAAACCTCATTACCGACTCGAAGCACTCCCTGATAACAAACCTGACATTCGTATTACTGGTGATAGCGCGCGCGTGGTATTAAAAACGTCGTCGTTACAAAATGCAGGTAATGGTCGAGCGGCACCGCGATTGGTGATATACGGCCCAGCGCTCAATGAAGTGCGTGCCGAGCAAGGGAATGTTATCTACACGTCCAAGTACGGTACATCGCAACCAAAACTCCATGTTATTGCTGATGCAGCTACCTCAATCACAGTGCACGGAGCCTATGATGAGCTGCTGAGTACTGGCCAGGGTACGGTCGAGGCGGGCGACAGCACAGTTTATTCGTTGGTGGTAAATAGTGATATTGGACAGGTACAAGCCGGTGTTGTTCGAACACTTTCGACGACGCAACCTGGCGCTTGCCCGGCGAATGATTATGGCTCGCAGCAATGGCAGGTAACGGTGCGTGGGGTGACGAGTGGTGTGATGACCTATAACGACCAAGAGCGTCCTGCTGGAACGTACCGCGCACCGTGTGGCTCGGTCATTGTGGGTGAAGAAGAATAATCTTGTATCGAACGACACGGGCAATCATAATAGAACAAAGAATGTATTCAGATAGCGAGGGCAAATGATTGAAGTAAAAAACCTAACGAAAACGTATGGCAAGAAGAAAAATACGTTTACGGCACTGAGCGACGTGAGTCTGACGATTCACGACGGGGCGAGCGTGGCAATTTTGGGCAAATCGGGCAGCGGTAAATCGACGTTGATGCACGCGATGAGTGGACTTGATCGTCCCGAAACTGGTGAGGTGATTATTGACGGCGAAAATATTCTGACATTCAAACAAAAGGCTATTGATAAGTTTCGGGCGACAAAAATGAGTTTTATTTTTCAGAGCTTTTTTGTCCAAGGTAATGAGAGCTGTTTTGATAATGTTAGTTTGCCTCTCGAAATTGCCGGTATGCCGAAACGTCTGCGTAAGCCGCATATCGTTCGAGCGCTTGAGGCGGTTGAGCTGGGCGACAAGATAAAGTCAAAGGCGAAAGATTTGTCGGGTGGTCAAAAGCAACGTCTCGCGATTGCGCGAGCGATTGTAAATCAACCGAGTATTTTGTTTGCCGACGAGCCAACAGGAAATTTGGATAGTGCAACGGGCGATGTCGTCGAAAAATTGTTATTTGATTACAACAAAACGAATGGCACGACATTAATTATTGTGACACACGACCCCGACTTGGCAGCGAAGTGTGACGTACAGGTCGCTATAAAAGACGGCAAGATCGAATCGATCACCAATCGGAAAGAAAAAAGTGTGCCAAAGCAAACGACAACACGAAGGAGGGTCCAGTAATGAAAATGACTGATATCGCTCGTCGAGCGGGCAGGAACTTGCGTCAGGCAAAGATACGAACGTTATTGACAGCTTTGGCCATTAGCGTGGGCGCATTTACGATTACGCTGGCATTGGCAGCCGGAACTGGTGGGAAACACTATACGGATAGCTTGATCAAGAATAATGGCGACGCGCGTAGTTTGAACGTGTTTGCAAAAAGCCAGCAATCGCAAAGTGAAGGTCCAAAAAAATACGGCGAGACTGACGGTGGGGCGGGTAGTCAAGGATTTTTGGGTGATAACGATATCGCAAAAATCAAAACAGTGAGTGGTGTTGAAAGTGTTACGCCGATGTATAATGTCAACGCTGCGTATATGGTTGGGCCGAACGGTCAAAAATATGAAACATCACTGTCAATCAAGGTTGATCAAACTGGAGTAAATCTTGTAGCAGGGTCACTTGAGCACAACCAGCCAAAATCAGGTACGGTGCTGGTGTCCGAAGACTATGTAAAGGCACTTGGATACCGCTCGAGCAGTGCAGCGATCGGCCAACGGCTAACAGTACGAGTGAACAAACAAGCGCTGCCCGGTGTTCAAAGCGATGGCAAAGATATGACATTTACGATTGCTGCTATCGATAAAAAGTCGGACACGACATTGAATTATCAGGACGGCGTTCGTGTGAGCCCTAGCGATGGTGAGGCAATTTATCGCTACCAAACTCCTACCACGATGGCGAATCAGTATTATGGCGTGACGGTACGAGTGGCGGCGAGTGCTGATCCGAAGACGGTACAGGCTGCCATTAAAGATAAGGAATACGAAGTATTCTCGCTACAGGACGTACAGCAGGTTCTATTTACCTTCGTCAATGTAGTGATGGGGGGCGCGGCTGGATTTGGTGCGCTGGCGATTTTGGCATCGATTTTCGGTATCATCAATACGCAATATATTAGCGTTCTTGAGCGGACACAGCAGATTGGCCTTATGAAGGCGCTGGGCGCACGTCGTCGGGATATCGGTCGACTATTTCGTTACGAGGCGGCGTGGGTTGGATTTCTTGGTGGCGTGATTGGCACGATTTGTGCACTGCTGGTGGGGCTACTAAATCCGTGGATTACAAAGCAACTTAATCTTGAACCCGGAACGTCACTGCTGATATTTGAGCCGCTCTATAGTGTACTGTTGATTATAGCGTTGATGCTTGTTGCGGTCATTGCTGGCTGGTTCCCAGCACGAAAAGCAGCAAAACTTGATCCGATTGAGGCGCTGAGGACAGAGTGAGGGTTCCGCCCTCCCAAACAGTCTCGAAGTAAATTCGAGACTGTTTTAAAGCACGCACGAGGTACGTGTGCCTTCTACGGGGGGTTGACCGTCTCTTGCTCGTCACAGAATATGCTATAATTTGCTATATGTTAGACATCCGATTCATACGCGAACACCCCGATAAAGTACAGCAAAACGCCGAACAAAAAGGCTACAAAAACCTTTCTGTTCAAAAATTGTTGGAACTTGATGATTCACGACGTGAATTGCAGCAACAAACGGATGAACTACGTGAGCAGCGCAATGCCAACGCCGCCAAAATGAAAGGTGGTAAACCTGACCAGGCGTTGATTGACGAAGGCAAGCAAATCAAGATAGCTCTTGCTGAGCGTGAAGGATATTTGGCGGCAGCGCAACGTGATTTTGACGAACAGCTGCAGACACTGCCGAACATGATGCAATCAGATGTACCTATTGGCGGCGAAGAAGACAGCGTCGAAGTAAAACAGTGGGGCGAGCAGACGACTGGTGCGATTGATCACTTGGATTACGCTGTCGGTCGCGACTGGGTTGATTTTGAACGCGGCGCAAAAGTAGCCGGAGCGAAGTTTTATTATCTGAAGGGTGATTTGGCGCTGCTCGAGCAGGCGATTACGCAGTATGCGTTGAATGTCCTGGTCGGCAAGGGGTTTACGTTTATGACGGTGCCGCATATGGTTAATGCACGTACGATGACCGGTACTGGTTTTGCGCCGCGCACCAGTGATCAGAGCGACGAGTACGCTATTGAAGGTGAGGATTTGTCGCTCATCGCAACGGCCGAAATCTCACTAACTGGCTATCATGCTGATGAAATTATTGACGAGAAAGACCTACCACTCCTATACGCTGGCCTCAGTCCTTGCTACCGCAAAGAAGCCGGTACGTATGGCAAGCATACCCGCGGACTGTTTCGGGTGCATCAGTTTAACAAACTTGAAATGTATGCCTATGCACTACCTGAAAAATCAGTCGAAATGCATCAGCGGATTCTGGAGATCGAAGAAGAGATTTGGCAGGCAATTGGTGTGCCGTACCATGTGATCAATATCGCGAGTGGCGACCTCGGCGCGCCGGCAGCCAAAAAGTACGATATCGAGTATTGGTCACCAGTTGATGGTACCTATCGCGAACTGACCAGCTGTAGTAACTGTACTGATTTTCAGACGCGCAATCTCAATATCCGCGTTCGCCGAGCTGATGGCACCGTCGAAATGGTACATTCGCTTAATGGTACTGCGGTCAGTTTGGCTCGTTCGCTTGTCGCGGTGATCGAGCACAATCAGCGTCCAGATGGCAAGCTCGATGTTCCCGAGGTATTACGTCCGTATCTTGGCGGTCGCGAAGCGCTCTAATATTTGCTATACTATAAGTACAAGTCTAAGGCATATTGCCAAGGAGGGTAGTAAATGATTAACGCCATCAACATCACCGGAGTCAAGTATGAACTCGATGAACCAACGAAACGGTATGTTATCAAAAAAATTGGGCGCCTTGATCGGTATCTTCCACGACACGCACGCAAAAGCGCGGTTGCCGATGTCAAACTAAAACAAGTAAATCGTGATCACGGCAACAAGTATGAAGCTGAAGTGATTATTCGCGTTCCTGAACGAACATTAACCGCCAAGGATACGACTGTCAATGTCCTCGCGGCACTTGATATTGTTGAGGCAAAACTCGCCACGCAGATGCATAAATACAAGGAAGATCATTTGCCTCATATCGGAAATCGCAGTGTTTTGAGCCGTTTTAAGCGCAGCTACGCCCGCGAATCGTAGCCACCTCATACCTTTTTACGGTAAGACCGAAAAAATTACTATTATTTCCTGTCAGATAGGGTATAATAAAGATAGTTATTTCAGACTATTGCAGGAGTAATTCTTAAGGGTAAAAGGTAATTTTCTATGGTCAGTCGACAAAAGGTATTAACAAAAGTATTCGGTGATCCGCAAAAACGCATTTTGAAGGGTCTTGCTAAGCGCGTTGACGAAATTAATGCGCTTGCGCCGAAGTATGAAAAAATGAGCAAAGCGGAACTGCGCGCACAGACGGACGTACTCAAAAAGCGTCTTGAGAAAAAGAGCGTTAGTTTGGACACGATTCTTCCCGAGGCGTTTGCGTTGGTGCGCGAATCAAGTGGTCGTGTATTGGGGATGAAACATTACGATGTGCAGCTGATGGGTGGTATGGTGCTGCACGACGGAAATGTTGCCGAGCTCAAAACGGGTGAAGGTAAAACGCTGATGGCAACACTACCAAGTTATCTTAATGCACTATCGGGCAAGGGTGTACACTTGGTGACGGTTAACGATTACCTAGCGCAACGTGATGCTGGCTGGAACGGCGAGCTGTTTGATTTTCTTGGTCTTTCGACTGGGGTTATTATTAACGATGCGTCGTTTATCTATGACAAAGATTACGATAACGATGCTCATGATGATCCTCGTATGCGAAAACTTCGTCCGGTCACACGTAAAGAAGCCTATAACGCTGATATTACCTATGGCACGAATAACGAATTTGGATTTGATTACCTGCGCGATAACATGGTGAACGATAAAGAAGATTTGCGCCAGCGCGAATTGAACTTTGCCATCGTGGACGAGGTTGACTCAATTCTGATTGACGAAGCAAGAACGCCGTTGATCATCTCAGCACCAGCTGCTGAAAATCCTGATAGCTACTATCAGTTCTCGAAGGTCGCAGCCAAATTGGTTGCTGATGATTATATCTTGGACGAAAAGCGACGCAGTGTTGATATAAGAGACATAGGAGTAGAAAAAATTAAAAAAAAACTGAAAGTAAAAAATATAAACACTCATG
>JASLCP010000020.1 GCA_030151825.1 Candidatus Saccharimonadales bacterium | reverse complement strand
TTTTCAGCCATCATTGTACCGCTATCAAGACGATGACGCAAGAAATGGCTTTTATTACTGATAGTGTGTCAAAAAGATAATAACGATACAAAAGTACAACACCTCAACCAGCCAACCGCGGTACGTCTCGGACCATTGAATGGCTTTATGAAAACGAAAAAAATGCTCAAAACCGCGCACTCGTGCCAAATTAATCCCATACCCATACCGAAACGGCCACAAAAAATCCGGGGCATATGCAGCAATAGCACATGCAAATATCAGTATCGCCGATGACGGAAATGCCATCATACACACCACTGTTAATACGGTTGCACCAATCGCCTCAGTAATGAGGTACGGTGCCATGACTGACGCGCGGTGCGCTACTCGACTGTGCGGTAACATGTCAAGGATAAAATGCGACACAAGTGCAAGAGGAATTGCTAGTTCTGGCCGCCTGACCGTTAGTGCGATAATAATGCCAGTTCCAGCGTGATTTAACCCAATCATTGTCTTTATACTACCATATTGCTATGGCAGCAGCGGACCAACGCTCACCATTACACATAGCAGCAAGATATGATACATCGAATAGCGAAACATGGTGCGCGACCACTTTTCCTTATCCTTCGCTCCAAAACCTCTGTATCCAATATATATCCAGTGCAGACCGGCCGGTAGCATCACCGCAAAATATATCCAACCGGTATACCCATACACCGTTAGGAGTAGTGTGCAGAAAACATACGCAATTGTGTTTATAAAAATCCATCGGACCGTCGCCGGTATACCGCGCACCACCGAAATCACCGGAACACCCGCCGCTTTATATTCTTTACATCGATAGATCGATATTGAATAAAACTCGGGAAATTGCCAAAAAAACAATATCAAAAACACAAGTACCAAACCCACATCGACTGACCCTGATGCCGCCGCATACCCACCTGCAATCGGCATGGCTCCCGAAATACTCCCAACCAATGTACCATGAAGTGACCGCCGTTTTGATAACGCCCCGTACAGCCACACATACACACCAAATCCAACAAGCCCGATAGCCACGACCAACCAATTTGTCAGGAGCGCCAAAATCACCGTGCCAACCACCAGCAAACTAAGTGCATAGATCACCATCGCTCGCCCACTCACTACTCCGGTGACACTCGGCCGCCTTTTCGTCCGCTGCATGACCTGATCGATGTCTTGATCAAGGTAATTATTAAGAACGCATGCCGCCGATACGACACCCGTCATCCCGACGATTGTCGCTACAAACACCAGCCAATCAAAGCGACCAAAATGCATCGCCGCAAGTAGATACCCCGCGGCACCCGTCAACACATTCCCGTACATCACACCCGGCTTTACCAACTGATAATAGACGCCCAGGCGTGTCGCAAAATGATGTTGAGAGGTCGTCATTGCTTAATTAAAAACCGCCGCTATTGCTCTTGTCGATGTATTGCTGCACCTGCTGCGGATCGTGCATCATGTTGTAGTTCAGATTGTCCATAATCCAAAGCGACCCAACACCGATAATCAGTACCATAATAATCATGAACCATAGCACCAATACGCGCCACTGCGGTTTGTCGTCAGAGCCGATATGTAAAAAGTAGACCAGCTGCAAAATAAATTGGCTCACCGCCAATACCATTAGCAGCACCGTAAGAAGGCCATGTTCAAGCACCATATGATCAGTCGATATGTGGATAATCACCAGCCAATAGGCAATCCCTGTGCTCAGTAACGATAAGACAAATCCAATACAATAGCCGATAATTTTCTTTCGAATCGGTGACGTGTGCGCGTTGCTCATATTATAGTGCTCCCATCATATAGACCAGTGTGAAAATAAATATCCAGATGACATCAAGGAAATGCCAGAACAAGCTAAACAATGTCAGCTTACGTACCACCGCCACTGTTAATCCTACACGCAGTACGCGCACGACCATTACAAGCAGCCAGAGCAAGCCAATCGTAATATGGAGTCCGTGCGTCCCGACCAGCACAAAGAAACCGGTCAAAAAGCCGCTACGCTGCCAGCCGTTACCTTCTTGTACGAGATGTGTAAACTCCGTTAACTCCATTGCGATAAACACAAAGCCAAGGAGCCCGACAATCGCTAGACCAAGCAGCGTCAACGAACGCTTTTTTGACTGTGCGGCGATGAGCATCAACCCGCACACAAAACTACTAACGAGCAAGACGACTGTCTCGATTAATACAAACGGCAAGTCAAAGATGTCATTACTGCTTGGTCCACCAGCCACCGCCGGTTTTTGCACCAAATATGTCGCAAACAAACTGGCAAAAATCAGACAGTCGGTCATTAGGTAGATCCAAAAGCCAAAGGCAACCTTATCATCTGCTGCCGCGCGGGCTTTCATTACCATTTCTTTCATGCTTTTGCTCCTTTTGTCATCCGGCGACGCGCCTGCGCATCGATTCGCTCAACTTCAGCAGCGCTCAGTTCATACTCATCGTCATGTTCGCCCGTCGTCCGAATCACGATCAGTACAATCAACGCCAGTGTTGCCACAATCGTCAGCCACAAAATATGCCAAATAATCGCAAAGCTTGCCAGTCCCGCCAGTACGCCGATATACACACCAAATCCACTATTCCGCGGCAGTTCAATTGGCTCAAACGCTACCCGCTTAGCCGGTCCCTTTTTAGCAGCTTGTTTCATCGCCCAAAACTCGTCGCGCTGTTTGACGATAGGGATATGCGTAAAGTTATACACCGGCACCGGTGACGGCACTGACCACTCCAACGTTCGGCCGTCCCATGGATCGCCCGTCGTGTCGCGATATTCCTCTCGTTTCCACACACCATATACCAATTGCAAAATTTGGAAGAACACACCGAGTGCCAAAATTGCCACACCGACGCCCGCCACAATGAAGAGCCCTTGCCAGCCCATCGAGGCATCATAGCTGTCGAGACGACGAGCCGCCCCCATCAGACCAAGCGCGTACAGCGGCAAAAACGCCACCAAAAAGCCGATTTGCCAACACCAAAACGCCAACTTACCTAATCGTTCGTTCAGTGAAAAACCAAATATCTTCGGGAACCAATAGCTAATGCCCGCAAACACGCCAAACACCACGCCGCCGATAATCATATTATGGAAGTGCGCAACTAAAAACAGCGTATTATGCACCTGAAAGTCAATCGCCGGTACCGACAACAACACGCCTGTCACTCCGCCAATCGTAAAGGTCATCACAAAGCCCATAAACCATAACATCGGTGTCGCGAAACGAATCTTTCCACGGAACATTGTAAATAGCCAGTTAAATACTTTCACTCCTGTTGGAATAGCAATCACTGCAGTAGTAATACCAAAGAACGCATTCACATTTGCCCCGGCGCCCATTGTAAAGAAATGATGCATCCACACAGTAAATGACAGAATGGCAATTGAGGCGAGCGCAATCACCATCGTCATGTAGCCAAATAGTTTCTTACGTGAAAACGTCGCGACTACTTCCGAGAAAATACCAAACGCCGGAATAATCAAAATATAAACCTCTGGATGACCCCACGCCCAGATCAAGTTGACGTACATCATTGGGTTACCGCCCATATCAGATGTAAAGAAATGCGTACCAATTGTTCGGTCCAGCGACAGCATCGACAACGTTGCCGTTAAAATCGGGAAAGCAAAAGCAACCATCGCCATACTTGCCAGCGCCGACCAGACAAAAATCGGCATCTTCATAAGTGTCATACCAGGTGCACGCATCTTGAAGATAGTCGCCATAAAGTTCACCGCAGAAAGCGTACTCCCGATACCCGACACCTGCAACGCCCATATCCAATAATCAACACCAACGCCCGGGCTATATTCCAACCCCGACAGTGGTGGATATGCCAGCCACCCAGCTGCCGAAAATTCACCAACCACCAGCGAAATATTGATGAGCGCTACGCCAGCAAAGTACAGCCAAAAACTCACCGAGTTAAGTAGTGGAAAGGCCACGTCGCGTGCGCCAATCATTAGCGGCACAATCAAGTTAATCATGCCAAATATCAGTCCCATCGCCATAAATAGCACCATAATCGTGCCGTGTGCCGAAAAGACCTGCTGGAAATGATCAGCCGTCAAAATTCCCTGAGCATCACCTGCAGCCATCACCTGCTGTGTACGAATAATCAGCACGTCTGCGAACCCACGC
>JASLCP010000051.1 GCA_030151825.1 Candidatus Saccharimonadales bacterium | reverse complement strand
ACGCTAATAATAAGTGGCATGCCCACGAGGAAAAGTCCGATAACCATTAGACCGGGCGCATCGGTATTGTCGGCCCAGATGTAGAAAAAGGGGAGACTGATTGCATATATCAGGCTAATGGCGGCCGCAGCACAGCTAATGACTCGCAGTGCCATGACTGACTGCGCTGAAAACACTTGGGTTTTGTCGATGGCATCGAGGATGCGCCAGCCTTTGTAGATGCCGATATAAAATGGTACGGCCGATAGATACATAGCTGCCACAACAGCACGCACCGCATAGCCGTGTTGCGGCCATTCTTTATAGGCATCCATCCACATAAGTGGCAGCAAAAAAACACAGAGGGCCAGGACGCCAAGTCCAATAACACCTACTGCTAGGCGTAAAAAAAGGGTTGAAGTACGATTAATACCAGATGTTTTCTTACTCATATCATTCACTTTAGCATGATATTTATCGTTTTACAATAAATATTTCTTGAAAATTAATATGTGTGTTGATGTCGAGACGGAAAAACTAGGCTACTTCGTGCTGTTCGATCAGTCGTTCAACTTCACCAATTGCGGCGCGTTTGCCAGTCAGGTGAATATAGCGTGGATTGGTTGCGGCGTACTCGGTCATCTTGTCGATTGCCTCGCGGATTTCGGCGACGCCGATTTTGCCAATCTTACGCAGCATTTTGCCAATATCGGTTGGCTCACGGTTTTCTTCGAGAGCTGATTCGATGCGTGCCAAACGGGCGGCATTTGAAGTGTAATTAACGTTGTATGAATAGGTATAGGCGGCCATGGCACCCTCGATGACGTCGTCATCATACTTTGCTCCGGGGCGACTAAAGATATCGTCAAACACCTCAATGGCTTTGCCGACATGCTCGCCATCTGTGGTGACATCGCCACCAAGCACAACGACATTTGGGTGAACGCTACCGATACTGATGCTGCCATCGTACGAAATACCGTGTTCATAACGAAGTGCCTGAAACGCTGCTAGGCCCATGACACGCTGGGCAATGCCATAGGTTAAGAGCTCGGCATTCTTGCGCTCGATAAACTCGGGTGTCAGCGGGTGAGATACCGACACAAACACGTTTGATGAATCTTCGCGGACAAGACCAGTCAGTTGATGATCGCCCAACGTGCGTGGTAGTTCTGGGTGGTCAGTAAAACTCGGATCATCATCTGGTGCAAAGTATCGGTTGGCCATATCGGCAACTTCATCCATACGAGCCTTGCCGGTGACCAGTAGCGACATGCGGCCTAATTTATAATAGCGATTATGTAGGTCGCGCAGCGTGTCGACAGTAAAGTCAATTTTGTCATAGTACCCGCCAATACTGCGGCCATACGGCAGACCGTACATCGCATTGAGGCTACCCAAAAAGTGTACCTCGCGGGGGCTATCAAGGCGCGTTTTCATTTCGCGGCGGACGGCTTTCAGCTCGTGCTCGACGGCGTCCTCGGGGAAATGTGTGTGTTGCAACACTTGGCTAAGGTGTACCATGCTGGGTTCGAGCTGCAGGCCATTGGCATAGTAATCGGTACGAGCAAAGTTGGTACTGGCATTGGTTAGCATACCACTGCGATCGGCGTACTGGCGCAACGCCACTCGGTCATCAAACATATCGGTTTTCAGGTGGACACAGTGTTCAAATACGTGTGCCACCCCTTCGTCCCCAGGATTTTCATCGACACTGCCATACGGCACATACATCCGTACGTCATTAGTGCGCGATCCGACAATGTGGTCGTTATACACCGTTAACCCGTTATCAAGTACTCTTTTTTCCAGTGACATCTACCGCCCCCTTCAATTTAGATCTGTTTGGATATAGTACGCTATGGGCGGAGCGGTGGCAAGAGTAGTGCCGCTAAACGCACTTTATTTCTTTAGATTTTTTGGCTTTTGAGCCGAACTATATCCGTTGAGTAAAAGTGTTTGTACTGCCTCGGCGACATCGACTTGATCAAAGTTAATACCGCAATTCTTTTTGAGTCGTAGGCGAATGGCACGAATAACATCTTCGGTGTAGATGGCTTTTACAAGACTTGACGGAGTAAGTGCATCAAACCGTTTCCAGTAGGTATCAAGTTCGCCCTTTTGGACACACTTTTTACCAAGATAGGCGATTTCACTTGCAGCTTGCTTGATAGTCGAAAGATCCGTGAGGTCGTAATCGAAAACAGGATGATACGATATTGGTTTTCCGAATAGTACTCGGTAAAGTTTGATCTGTTTGCCGTTAAACAAAAGAATCCAATCGATACCTTCGTTAGCGGCGTAGCTAAGACTTTGTCGTAGGTGACGATCGTTGAGGTCGATTTGGATTGATTTTACTTCAATAACGATGTGTTTCTTGCGCGCCAATTGAATGACATAGTCAGCATATTCACCACGGATATTATATTCAGTCTTGATATCATCGAGTTCGGCATATCCGAGTACGTCGGTTAGGAAATTGTTAACCATGATACGCGTTGCCGATTCATCGACCTCAAGGTTTTGCTTTTTGGTGAGGTATTTTTTACGGTATTCTCGCAGATCTTTTTCGGTTCGAGTAATTTGGGCTGCTGTAGGCATGGTAGGCTCCTTATCTTTTCCTGATTATACCCCAAAACTAAAGGATTTAGCCTTTGCCCTTCCTTCGATTATCCTCCCGGCACAACATCTGGCAGTTCGCGGAGTTTGTGTGGCCGCCTTCTAGAGTTTTGGCAGTATGTGCATTTCTTTCGGCTGGTTTTATCATTTATACGCTTTCAGGGATAGTTCCTGGAAGTCATAAGGTTTGCCTAGTGAAGAAGATGTATTATAATGTTATCTGTAAACCATAAACAAAATAAAAATATGAAAAAACACGTTACGCTAGACTTAACTCAAGAAGAACTGGCAATGTTGCAAAAAATAGTCAAAGATGTTGCCTTTGACCTTAGTGGAATGGCAAAAGTAAGCGCAAAGTTCTTGGATAAATCTCAACTTGCGGATTCACTAGAGGAGTCAATAGAAAAAGCCATCGTAGCACCTGCGGTATAATGTAGGGGTGTATTTAATCCTTGATGAAAGTCTGAGAGAAGCAGACAAGATTATAGGTTGCGTCTGTATTCCAGATGATATTTTTGAGGAGCTTGAAGCAAAGGCACTTGCCTATAGGATAAAGCATAATTTATGGGGTGAAGTGAAGTGGAAGGCTATTAACTCTGCATATGCGGCTAAGATTATTGGCTTTCTTAATATCTATCTTCAAGATCCAAAGGTCACGTTTCATACATGGGCGTATAAAGAATTCTCTGCGTCAAAACGTATTGAGATTTATGGCCGTACCGACGTAAATGAGATATTTTACTCTCAATGTTACGCTCTCTTGCGATCAACAATGGATTCCTGTTTCACTGAAACGAAAACCTTTGACTTCCGTATACTCGCAGACAGTACGGGTAAGGCTGGAGAAATTAACTATCAAAAAATGCGAGAAATGTTTGCCACTGATCGCCGGACGAATCATTTTCGGTTGAACTCGTGTGTCCCTGTTGATTCAAAGGCCTTAAATGCAGTGCAGGCAGTGGATCTTGTTACGGGCGCGATTGCAAAGGGATACTATTCAAAAGATGAAATGTCGCCTGCAAAGACAGCCATGTTGCAACACATCATTGCCGCAAATAGCGGTATTGCGCTTAACATCACCTCTCTCATTAAAGCAGGACGAAGTGAAGTTAAGGTTCATCACTGTCATATTAATAAATACTGGGAGATGAAACAGAGATAGATAATCTGTAATAGATTTATTTATGTAGCTCATAGCTCTTTGCACGCTCATCTCTCCCTCAAACAATCTGGAGGTGGATGAAAGCCCGGGTCTATTGTTCCGCCTTGTTTACATTGAATTCCACCGTCCACTCAATCCCATACCTATCTCTAAACATCGCAAAGTACGTGCCCCACGGGCTCTCGTCCAAAGGCATTTCCACAGTTCCACCCGCCGAAAGTCCGGCGAATATTCGGTCGGCTTCTTCTCTGGCTTGGACGCTGACGGCTATTTTTGACCGATTTTCATTTTCGCTCACGCGTCCTAATATTGCCGGGACGTCATTGGCAATTAATACATTACCACCTGACGCATGATTTTATTTGCCTCGTCTTCAGAGACGCTGGGAACTCGTCGCTGGCGCGCGTCACGCTATATAATTGGGTGATGACAAAGTATATCGCAATCGACGGCAAAGGTGGCTCGGGCAAGACGTACTTGGCTGGGTTGTTGGCTGAGAAATTACACGCAAACGTATATCATCTCGATGACTACGGCAATGACTACCAGCCGTTTGTCGGGCTGCCGAAGCTGCGCGAAGTGGTGGCAGAGGCAACAGGGGAGGTAATTATTTATGAAGGTGTCGGCGTTTTTGACGAACGTTTTGATACACTACAGCCTTTTCGTATCCTCGTACAGGTACCGGACGATATCAGAAATGAGTGGGCGACAGGGCGTGATGTGCCGCGGCAGGATCGTTCGGCGGAAGATTGGAAAAATATCTGGGCTATATGGAATGCGGTCGAGCGAGCGTACTTTACGGAAATAGTTGCAAAGAAAGCCGATATGATTGTTGGAGTTCAGAATGGCGAGTTTGATATTGAGGAGATTGTGATGGCTCTTTCTACCGGTTAATCTGCTATGATAACAGCATGGTTTAATTCGCCGTTTTTATCAATGACGGCTACTATAATACCTATGTTTATCGCTGCAATTATCATTCTATTTATTCTCACGCTTCTGACTCTCTTTCAGTTGGCACTTATCGTGGGTGCGCCCCTGGGGTTGTTTGCTTGGGGTGGACAGCATAGGGTGCTGCCGACAAAGCTACGAATGGGGAGTGTACTGTCGATTGGTATTTATGCGTTTTTGGCCGTGCTTGTCTGTAGTAAAGCGGAATTCGCCTCAATTATTTCCTCGGGGACACTCCTGGATATTAGTTTGTGGGCAGCAACGGTGTATCTTGCGACGGGCATACTACTTAATGCTCTTTCACGCAGTAAACTCGAGCGCTATACGATGACTCCTGTGGTGACGGTGCTGGTGATATGTTTTAGTGTGGTGGCATTGGGATGATGAAGTTTATTCAATCACGTCATAAGGTAGTAGGAATAGTCGGCGCGGTAGTTGCGATAGTGATTGCCGCGGTGTATTTTTTCGTGGTTCCAGAGCGAGCGTCAGGTGCGGAAGGCATACGAGAGGTCATATTGCTATACGGGCACAGTGCGTGTTGGTTGCTTATTGCTACGGGGAGCATACTTTGGAGTGTGAATAAAAATAATCGCTGGAGTGTTCGTGTGTTGTATGCTGCCTTGGTGGTGTATGTTGTATTTTTGATAGGTATTGTTATGTAAAACCCCGCCCCGAAAGGGAGCGGGACTCTACCTTTCAGTGGCGGGGTGGTTAGGTGACCTGTCGCCGAAACGGTTTGAACTTTCGGACGATCTCGAGCTTTGTCGAAGCCGGCTTGACGGTCATGTTCTCGTGCTGTTCAAGACGCATGCCTCTCATCGTGTCAACGAGTTCGGGGTGATCGCGAAGGTACTTTTTGAGGGCAACCTTGTCGACGGTGCGCTTACCAAACTTGGTAAAGCGGCGCAGCAGTCCGTGGCGTCGCAACCACTTGAATGCACGTTCGTCGTCGTCAACTTCGAGCGATTCAGTCGCCGTGCGCAGTTCGATGGTGCCAGCTCGTGTGATGAGAGTTTTGCCCGACTGATCGCGCATGAGGTAATCTCGGTGACTCGTGACGATCTGATGGATGTCGTCCATCGCTTTGTCGCGTGTTTGGGCTGCCGCATCGATCTGATGTACGAACTCCTGTTTGAGTGCGTTGAGCCGTCCGTCGAACGTGACTTGCAGGACGGTTCTGTTGCGATCGGCTTCACCGGCAATATCGATCAAGCGCACGAGCTGATCGAGTGCTTCTTCTTGTGGAATGTTCACAGTATCTCCCTAAAAGGTAGGAATGCTGACGATATTTATTATATACTCATATTTACAAAAAGTCGATATAAGGATATGAATTTTACTGTGTATTATTGATCCTCGTTTATCAATGAAACCGCCCCTGGATTCGCTCGTATATAGGTTCGTATAATTTTGTAGGTATCAATATCAAATCCACCTTCGACAGGCGTAACTACGGGTTCGTCAAAGGCATGCTCTACGACTGATGTCACAATCCACTGATCAACAATGATGGAGCGGGTGTCGCTGATACGCACACCCACCTTAGATTTGAATGGCCATGATTCGACTTTCGATCGTTCCAGCGCGAGCTCTACTCTACGGTTATAGAATTCGGCAGGTTCTTTGCCGACGCAGGCGCCCTTACAAAGTCCAAGTTGATAGCGAAAACAGGCTCCGTTTGTTTTTTCGAGCCCAAGTAATTTGGGGCAGAGCTGAAATGTTTTTGCCGCTGCCTCAAGCCGTGCTTTTGCCTGCGCGCGGGTGGTGTAAACACCATATATATTCTCGAGATTTTGATACTGTGAAAGGTCGGTATTTTCAATCCGAATTATTTCGTAACCATCGTTATTTACTTCACGTAAAAATACGGATTGTTTCGTTTTGCGTCGAAGCAGTCGATTGAATGTTGGTTGTAACTCTTTGACTTTTGCTGATTCCAAAAGCAGTGCTTCTACTTCTGTTTCGGTGGTTATATAGCTGACATTATGGCTGGCGAGTGTCATCTTTAACTCTTTGGCTATCGTCGTAGCGTTCGTAAAATGTGATCGTACGCGTGAACGAATATTGACACTTTTTCCGACATAGAGCGGTGCGCCCGCATCGTCCTCAAAAATGTATATACCAGGACTTTCAGGAAGATTCAGAATCACTACTTCGTTAACGTGCGGCGGCAATGATTTTGTTTTTAATTGCAGAGCGATGTTTTCACGGAATGCGTCGTTGCCTTTTTCGGCGATTGTTAGTTTTACAAAATCGTACATTGCTTTGGCGTCGTCATAGGCGCGGTGTCTGGCTGATACAAAAATATTGTGGCGTGTAATAATCTTTTCGAGACTATGGCCGCGATGTTCTTGCCACAAAGCGCGTGACATCTTGACGGTGCAAAATAACTTTGGTTTAAATTCGTAGCCGGCCGCCGCAAACTCGCGCTTTAGAAAAGAATAATCAAACAACACGTTATGCGCCACAAAAATGGAATCTTTCATAAAGTCATATAATTGTGCAGCGATATCTTCGAAATAGGGAGCATCGGCAACGTCGCTGTTAGTAATACCGGTAAGCCTGGTGATCCAATGCGGAATAGGGCTCGCAGGATTGACAAGTGAGGTGAAGGTGTCAATAATTTCGCCGCCCGAAACTTTGATTGCGGCAATTTCAGTAATACGCCCCCGTGGTCCATTACCACCGTTCGTCTCAATATCAACAAATACTGCATTTCCCTCAAACATCTCTTTCTATTATACCGCCTGGTTCTGTGAATAGGCGTAGCCGTAAGGAGCAAAAAATGGGGTATGGTGCTACAATGGCCTCCGAAGGACTATTGTATGGCGAAGCAGAAGAAAGATATATTTACAAAGTTTACGACAGTAGTATCAACATGGTTGGGGCGTCCATGGGTATTTATTATCGCGCTCGGTGCGCTTATTATATGGGGAGCGAGTGGTCCGCTACTGGGCTTTTCTGATACATGGCAACTTATCGTAAATACCACGACAACAATTGTGACATTTTTGATGGTGTTTATCATCCAGAATACGCAAAACCGTGACACCCTCGCGATGAATATCAAACAAGACGCAATTATGAAAAAGCTTGGGATCAATGAGAAAGATCTTATCGAAGCAGAAGAAAAGAGTGACGAAACGCTCGAAAGAGAGAAAAAATCGGTGCAGAAACGGACTGCTCGTAAGCGCTCGCAAAAAGGTAAAAGCAACAGGTAGAACATGCAAGAGTCAAGTCATCACACTATCTCTGTTGCGGTGGGATCAGAAAATAAAGCAAAAAACCTCGCAGTACAAACGGCGTTTCGTCGAGCGTTTCCGCAAGCGACGATTGAAACGCGCGGCTTTGACGTGGCGTCTGGTATTGCTGACCAGCCGACGAGTGATGAAGAATCAATTCAGGGTGCAACCAACCGTGCTGCGGAGGCACTGGCTAAGCATCCGGCGGCGGACTATGGCGTTGGACTAGAAGGTAATACGGTGATGATTGCTGGTCGGATGTACTTGCATGGTTGGGTGGCAGTGACAAAACGAGGTGGCGCTACAGGCATTGGCCACAGTAGCGGACTGGAACTTCCGAATAATCTCAAGCAAGGAATCGAATCGGGCGGTGAACTTGGCCCGTTGCTACAGGAAATGCTTGGTGACAAAGACAATACTATCCGCCAAACGCACGGTACCAACGGCGTACTAAGCGACGGACTATACACGCGCGAGCAAGAGTTTATCGACGCCACGACAGTCGCATTGGCCCGGTTCGTAAAGCCGGATTTATACGAAGAGTAAGGTAGTAACTGGGTATTATGGCATTTAATCACTACGCCAAACTCAAGCGGATCCTCTTGGTCGAGCCTGACGGATGGTATATCCAGCGTATCAATCAGCCAACCAGCACCAAAAATTTTCGTGGCGAAGTAGTTGAATACGATCACTATTATCGACTATATTCATATGATGGCCATGAGATTAAATATGGTAAATTTCAAAAAATCGACAAGCTAGCGAGCGTGCTGGGGGTATATGTCGAAGAACTGCCACTTATCGAATAATTGCTATATGAGGGAAGTAGATGACGCATTTTATATATATTCCGGGGTTTGGTGATCGATTCAACTTTTTGCGTCGACTAGCACTTCGGCGCTGGGAACACCAATACGGCGTGAAGACGACAGTAGTGCCGATGTGTTGGTCGGACAAAAATGAAACATATCAGCAGAAATATGAACGTGTTGTTGCTGCAATAAATAATGCGACGGATGGCGATGTGCACGTAGTGGGAGAAAGTGCGGGTGGCGCGATGGCGCTCTATGTTCTTTCGCAGTTGCCAATGCGTGTCACGCAAGTGACGACGATATGTGGTTATAATAACAACGCAGATGTGGTCATCGCATATCAACGACAACGACATCCGGCATTTCATCCACTCGTACATGAGGTTGATCGTGCTTTGATGAAGCTACCAATGAGTATTCGCCAGCGTGCGACGACGATATATTCGCGCCGTGATTCTGTCATAAAATCACAGTATAGTCATATTAACGGTGCCCGCGAGATAATTCTTTCGACGCCAGGTCATTTGTTTAGTATTGCGTATGTACTCCTCCGTACGTTACATCGTGTTGATCCTAGTGGGAGCTGATCGGTTCGATTGCGCCCAGTACTTCGTCAATACCTACTCGTGATACATTGAGTCCATCATTTTCATAATAGCTTTGATCGGGATTTGAACCGATAACTTTGGGAAGCCCGGCCCATTCTTTGGCGAGGTTGGCAGCGAATTGCTGAGCAGTGATTTCGTTGTTAACATATTCGAGGGCGCCGCGGCGCTCTAGAAGTGCAATTGCAAACATATCTTGAGTATGAGCGTCAAAAGGCTTGGCGGTATCAACGCCCAGCTGACGTACAAGTCCAGAGAGAGTGCTGTCGATAATCTGATATCTTCCTACTGCGCTACTAGCATTACCTTGCTGTAAGAAATCTCGCTGCCATTGTATTACTTGAGCAATCGACATGCGCGTAAAATCAACCGATGAATTAGTAGGCACGCCAAAGTAGGCATTATAATTGCCTTTACTCTCCGCTTTGGCGATAACGTCGAGTAGTGGCGCATACGTCGCAGGATTGACCGTGAGATTTCGATGTTCCATATAGTTAGTGTACGCGATGACGACAACACAACATAGCGCTACTCCCATAACGATCAGGGTGTTTTTGTGACGCATCAGTCGCTTGATACGTCGACGCACGATACGTTTTAGTTTTTTTGGACTCACTCTTACTAGTATACGGATAATCGCGATGTTGGTCTATTCGGCGGTAATATCGCGGCGCATAAATAGGAGAATACCGATAATACTTAGTGTCAAACCTACACTAATCATCCATGCAATTCCTGTCCAGTTCGGCGATGTCGACGGATCAACAGGAATATAGCCGAGGATAGAAGTCTTTTCGATCCAGTCGTCGAGCTTGAATAGGTATTTGACGATATCGACAACGAATGCCCAGCCGACAACAATTGTCATACCGATAATGGCAATCCGAGGCAGGAGGCCGTAGAGGAAAGTGCCGATACCA
>JASLCP010000040.1 GCA_030151825.1 Candidatus Saccharimonadales bacterium | reverse complement strand
AGACTCCAGTCGAAGAAAAGAAAGCTGCAAAAGCTGGTAAGCGTAGCGAAAAATCCCTTCGTGAAGCTGATGAAGAAGCTGAACGTCAAGCTCGCAAAGAAGCGGGTGACACCAGCGCGCAAGATCCTGATGCCGAAAACCGCACCAAAAAAGGTCCAAAACCAGTGGTTCGCCCGCGTATCGAACGTCGTGGCAAAAACTACCGTAAGGTAGCTGAACTCGTTGAAAAAGACCGTATCTACAACCTCACCGAAGCGCTTGATATTGCTACCAAAACAAACCCTGCAAAGTTTGATGCCAGCGTCGAAGTCCACGTTCGCCTTGGCGTCGACCCACGTCAGGCCGACCAAAACATCCGCGCAACTGTTAGCCTCCCTCACGGTACTGGCAAAACTATTCGCGTTGCTGTATTTGCTCCCGAAACTGACCATGCTGGCGCCAAAACCGCCGGTGCAGATGTTATTGGTGACGAAGAATTCCTAAAGCAACTCGACAAAGAAGAACTTAACTTTGACATCTTGGTTGCAACACCACAGTACATGCCAAAGCTTGGTAAGTACGCACGTTTGCTTGGTCCACGCGGTCTCATGCCAAACCCAAAGAGCGGTACTGTCTCAACTGACGTTGCAAAAGCGGTGACCGAGGCAAAAGCTGGTAAAGTTGAATATCGTGTCGACAAGCAAGCGATTGTCCATCTTAGTATCGGCAAAGTATCATTCGGTGCTACCAAGCTTGAAGAAAACGCCAACGCGTTCTTCGCCAGCCTCCAATCGCAAAAGCCAAGCAGCTTGAAAGGTGCCTACGTCAAAACGACGAGCATCAGCACCACACAAGGCCCTGGCATCAAGGTCGAAAGCACCGTCAACTAGCCTTTCACCTCTGTACAGTACTATCACCTCGTAGATACTACGAGGTGATTTGCTTGTGACCATTTGGTAAACAATGATATGATAGCTACAATGAAACAAGCCAAAAAAGCGTCTCGGCGCCGCTCCTCTTTTTTTGCACGGTCACGCCTCATTCTATGGGGCGTTGTTGCTGCGATGCTACTACTGCTCACGATGGTACTTTGGCAAAACATTCAAAGTCTTCGTCAACAGACCGATAGACTGCGCGCCGAACTCCTAGAGGCAGACACTCAATCGGCCGCCTGCACAGCACGTGACACCTGGCAACCAGGTACCGTCAAAACATTTTCGACTTTGACAAGTGATGGTATGCGCGAATACTCTGTCTATCTGCCTAAAAATTTCGACTCTTCGCAGTATTACCCACTCATCATCAATTATCCTGGCAAGGGCGCTAGCGCACGTGGCGGAATTCAGCAGTCGCGACTCGACACACTCCCGGTTATTTCCGCATATCCTAGCCCGACACTCGGTACCGACGGCCACACCGCCTGGCAAGGCGCACCATATTCGTCCGATGCCAATGATGTCGAATTTACTATCGAAGTCCTCGACAAAATTCAGGCACAATTATGTATCGATCGTCACCGCGTCTACGCAACGGGCATGTCAAACGGTGGCGGCATGGTCGCGCTGTTATCGTGCAAAGTATCTGATCGATTTGCCGCCTACGGAATCGTATCTGGTGCCGTCTATTACCCAGTAAGCAACTGCTCGCCATCACGTCCTACGCCACTGATTACGGTTCATGGTACCAGGGATGGTACGGTGCCATTCGAAGGATCAGAAATCCGTCATCTGCCAAATATCAGTACATGGTCAGCTGAGCGCGCTCGCGACAATCAGTGCGAGACAACGCCGACTATCACCACCATCGATACGCTAACAACTGTCACCACCTGGAAACATTGCAAGGACAATGCCACCATCGAAAATATCCGCTTTCAGGACGGCGGCCATTTTTGGTCACCAGAAACAACTGATCTCTTATGGCAGTTTATGTCCAAACATACGCTCCCGTAACATGCTATACTAGGTATATCGAAAGAGGGGAATAGTATGAGGCAATATTTGGATTTGTTGCACGACATCAAAGAAAACGGTACCGAAAAAGGTGATCGTACTGGTACTGGTACTAAAAGTGTTTTTGGCCGAACTAACCGTTATAATCTTGCCGATGGGTTTCCTGCCATGACGACCAAAAAGCTCTACTTTAACAGTGTCGTGCATGAGTTATTGTGGTTTTTGCAGGGCACAGGGAATATTGAATATCTCGCACAGAATAACGTACACATCTGGGATGAATGGCCATTCAAAGCCTACCTCGAGAAGAACAATCTACCGATACCCGGAGTAAATTCACCCGAATGGAAAGAACAGATGAAAGCATTCATCGACCGCGTGGCGACTGATCACGAGTTTGCCCTACAGTGGGGTGACTTGGGACCGGTATACGGGGTGCAGTGGCGCAAATGGCCGGACGGCAAGGGTGGCCATATCGATCAAATTGCCCAAGCGATTGAAACTATTCGTACCAACCCCAATTCTCGCCGCAATATCGTCAGTGCCTGGAATGTCGCCGAGATTGACGAGATTGTCGAGATGGGCGGACTACCGCCGTGCCACTCGCTATTTCAGCTCAATGTCCGTGATGGGTATCTTGATCTATTACTCTATCAGCGCAGTGCTGATACCTTTCTCGGCGTGCCGTTCAATATTGCCAGCTATTCACTGCTGCTTGCCATGATCGCACAGGTCACCGGTCTCAAACAAGGTGAATTTATTCATACCACCGCCGACACCCATTTGTACCTCAATCATATGGAGCAAGTCGACGAACAGCTGTCGCGCACGCCGCGCACACTACCAACCCTCTGGCTCAACCCCGAAATCGCTCGTATCGACGATTTCACGTTCGACGATATCCGACTGGATGGATACGACCCCTATCCAGCGATTAAAGCACCTATCGCTGTTTAGTTATCATTCTCTGGCTTGACCAGAGAATGACAGCACAAGGAATACTCAAAAAACAACAAGACGACACCGCATAGTCACACTGCTCGCTGACCGAGAACAGTTGGCCGCATCATCCCGATGCGGCCTCTTTAATTCGTCACCTTCTCGTACACCACAAAATCATAATCATACTTATTCCGCTCATCCGCCTCGTGATGATCGCGCGACACCTCTTGCCAATCCTCGCAATTAATCTGCGGAAAAAACACCGTCGCCTGCGGAAATTCGGCACCAATCTGCGTCACATACAGCCGATCCATATCATCCAACGCTGCCGCATACAATTGTCCACCGCCAATCACCATCACGTCTTGTTCAGCTGCCGCATATGCCTCATCCAGCGACGTCACCACCGTCACATCATCATCTGTTTCAAACCCGCTGCGGCTGACGACAATATTCTGCCGTCCCGCCAGCGGTTTGCCGATCGACTCATACGTCCGTCGCCCCATCACCACTGTATTGCCCATCGTCACCTCACGAAAATGACGTAAATCATCCGGCATATCGCGGAGCCACAGCAAATCATTCGCCGCACCAATGCCATTTTGTGTGTCAATCGCAACTACAATACTCTTCATATTCTCATCGTATCAGAAATGATAGGTGTGATACAATCGATACAGTACAAAGTGAGGGAGAAGAAGCTGCTACGTCTGCTATGAGTGTCTATAGTAATACCGAAATCAAAGCCGCAATTGATGACGAAACGATCGTCTGCGTGCCATTTAACACTAACAATGTATCCGAGGCCAGCCTCGACTTTACCCTGGGTCATTATTTTTACAAACAAGAATACCAACCCGAGGCCGCCGGCATCTATAACCCGTTCGACAAAGAAGACGTCGCACGCTACTTTAAAGGTCCTCTCGAGGCCATACCGCACAAAGAATGGTGCGATAAAAACGGCTATCAACTATTCGAAAACATCCCCGAAGACCACCCAATCATCGTATTGCGCCCTGGTGAACGCATTCTCGCGCACACCCACGAATTCGTCGGGATTCGCGCCCACGGCGGCGCCTGCGAAGTGAAAAGCCGCAGCAGCTGGGGGCGTAACGGCGTAGCGGTTTGTTTTGACGCCGGCTGGGTTGACCCGGGCTATATCAATCGTATTACACTCGAAATTTATAACCTCAATATGCACGAATCAGTCGTACTGCCGGTCGGCGAACGCATTGGGCAGCTGATTTTTCACCATACTGGTCCTGTCGATGGTGATTATAGTGACGGACGTGGCGGTGTCAGCGGCAAATATCAGCACACCAGCAATCTGGACGAACTTATCCGCACCTGGAAACCCGAAGATATGCTACCTCGTGCTTACAAAGACGCCCGCAAAGCACCCGCCGCTATCGATGGTCTTGCTAAAGGAATGAAGTGACCGGCAAATACATCGTCATCGAAGGCAGCGACGGCACGGGTAAATCAACCCAGCTGACATTGCTACGAGAGTACTTAGAATCCCAAGGGCATTCGGTAATTACCGTTAGCGAACCAGCGCACGAAATCGATAGTGAAGAGTCGCTGGAAATCGCTAAATTATTGCGAAAGTTGGTCAAAGACGGCACCGTCGAGCGCCGCCCCGAGACAAACCTTCATCTCTTTGCTGCCGCACGAGTAGAGAAGTGGTACGGCGAAATCGAACCAGCACTAGCCGCCGGTACATATGTGCTGAGCTCTCGCAATTATTGGTCGACATTGGCGTACCAGGGTTATGGCGAAGGCCTATCGCTTGACTATTTGACCGCCATGACAAGTCTCGACTTGGGCAAGACCGGCTATATGTCACCAGATGCCTCGATTATTCTCGCATTACATGATGACGCCGAACGAACGGCACGGGTACAAAAACGTGGTCTCCACGAACAGCATGATACCTTCGAAACCAAACCGCAAGATTTTCAGCAGCGAGTAGCGAACGGTTACACTGCTATCGCCAAAACGCACAACATTCCAATTGTTGACGCTAGTGGAACCGTCGACGATGTCCATCAGCGCATTATTGCAACACTTCGTCTACAGTCGGCTTAACACGCCAATAGGCAGTTGTCGCAATCGGCTGCAAGTTGACGGTGATTTTTTCGCCGCTTTGGTTGTAGCTACCGTAAATATTGCGCACCGAATGCATCAAAAACAGATCTTCCGGCAAAACAATATAGGTTTGTTTTTTGATTAACTCAATCGTCGTCGTGCCATTCGTTACTTCGGCCAAACTCTCTTTTTCACCATGAATTAACTCAGGCATACCCTTCCGCACACCAGTAATCCCCGTGTGTGGCAACGAGTGGCGGCGACGGCGCGGATCGCCTTCGGGATAGTCAGTGATGTGTATCCTGCTGGGATTGCTCAGCTCCGCCTTGAATTCATCCAAATGTTGGTTGATAAATATTTCGGATGCTGATTTTTCATTCAATTGCAGCGGTGCGGTGTGTTTCATTGCCTCGATACTACCAATCACAGGGTAGCGCAGCAGTAAATCTCCGGCCTCTGCCATTGTCGCGTCGCCGGTACGTGCCCGCCAAATCAACTGAGCATCATTTTCGTTCAATAGCTCTGGGTTGCTAGCAAAGTAATCAATCAAGCGCTGTCCAGCAATCGAATTACTTGTGATGCGTTTTTGCAGCTCAACAGCAGTTTCGCGCTGAATGGCATCCAGGTAGTAGGCGTGTGGCGCAAAATCATACGCCAAATTCACCCGTTCAGCGATACCGTGCAAACGGCGATCAAGCTCCATAAACACTGCTCGATCGTATTTGAGCATACCAAGTTCAAACAACTGCGACGGTAGCAGTGGCGTTTGCGAAAAACGTTGAGAGAGAAGTGAATCCTCAGCGCTGTGCACTCGATAAATCGGCTCACTTAGTAAACGCTGCGGATCCAGCGTTGGCGCCTCAACCGTATAATCAAAACCATTGCCCACCACACGTTCGTATGCAGAAGGATAATCGGACGAATCCGGGGAAGATGCGGCCGTGTTTTTGCTGTCCATAAGTCTTATTATAACACTTTTTTATTAAAATTGCTATAGTTGGTTGCTTTCGATAGTAACCGGTGCTATAATGACTAGGACATTACCAGAGACAGTAGCCGCAACGGGACTCCGTGCTTAATCCGCTACCGAGGTGAAAACAATCTTTTGTTGACACACGTAAGTCTTTGGTAATGCGAGCGCCAAAGACTTTTTACGTTTTTGAACGCTTTCATTACCAGTACGTTAACAATCCGGTCACCCCCAATAACAATAGACAACAATCAAAGGAGCATTTTCTATGGCGATTTCTCGCGATAAAAAGAACACTTTGGTTGCCGAGGTTTCTGAAGTCCTTACGACTTCAAAAATGACAGTATTTGCACAGTATCAGGGACTCAGCGTGGCTGACGTTCAGGAGCTGCGCAAAAACGCTCGTGAAGCAGGCGTGACAATCAAGGTGGTCAAAAACCGCCTCGTCCGCGTTGCCATGAGCGGCATCGATACGTACAAAGACACCGACACCAGCGCTTTGCAAGGTCAGCTGATCTACGCTGTTAGTAGCGAAGACGAAGTTGCCCCTGCACAGGTTTTGGATACGTTTGCAAAAACACATCCGGCCCTCCAGCTTGTCGGCGCCTTTTCTGGCGAAGGAGCAACCCTTTCAACCGACGAAGTCAAAGCCCTTGCAGGTCTTCCAAGCAAGAGCCAACTCGTCGCCGAAGTGGTCGCACAACTGCTTTCACCAGTACACGATGTTACCAACGCACTTTCTGGCAATCTTCATGCATTGCTGGACGGTGTCGAAACTAAGGCAACTACCGCTTAATAATTAGAATAATACGAAAGGATCTTCCATCATGGCAGATATTGCAAAACTTGCAAAAGAACTGACTGCATTGACAGTTCTCGAAGTGAACGAACTAAAAAATGTCCTTAAGGACGAATATGGCATCGAGCCAGCTGCTGCTGCAGTTGCTGTTGCTGCTGGCCCAGCCGCTGACGCAGGTGCAGGCGACGACGAAAAAACTGAATTCACTGTTACCCTCAAGGACGCAGGTGCTCAGAAAGTTGCTGTTATCAAAGCAGTTAAAGAAATCACCGGCCTTGGTCTTGGTGAAGCGAAAGCTATCGTTGACGGCGCTCCAGCACCAGTCAAAGAAAAAGTATCAAAAGACGACGCTGAAGCTGCCAAGAAAGCTCTTGAAGAAGCTGGCGCAACTGTCGAACTCGCGTAGTTCTATTTTGACCGGATTGTACGTCATACAAAAGGTGACCCAATACGGGTCACCTTTTGTATTATCCCCGACTATTTTTACAACGCTTTTTACATGACCCCTGAAAATCGTGTGGAAAACATTACGCCCCGGCATCATCAAAGTCGTCGTACCAATACCGCAATGGATCGACAGCACGACGGCCAATCGCCATCATAAAATCATGATAAATAGTTGTTAGCCGTTCGTAATCGACTACACGCGTCCCGCCAACGAGGTCGTTGTACCACTGCGCTTGCGGCGTCGAGCCAACAATTATCATGCCAGCATCCTGCATTATTCTCTTGGCCAGTCTGAGTGTCGCACCAGAGTGAACATACTGATCAAACACCACTGCCCGCTGACCGCTATGACGCTCAGCCAGGCGCCGTGTCTCTTGCTCGATCACGTGGCGAGTATCATCATTGTCGACCTGCGACAAAAGTCGATTAGCCAATATCGTATCCAGCTCGGGCACGATAACACCTTGCTCTTGTTTCCAACCACGCACGGCATCGGCCAAAGGAATTGCCGAGCGTACTGTAAACAACAATACGTCAGGGCGAGCAGCATCAAATTGCCGCATATACTCAGTAAAACTGGTGTTCTCAGTACCAATCACCGTCGGGCCCGAAAACAACATACGCTCTTCAATCTCAAAGTCTTGAATGTCACTTTGGCACAGGTTAGGGTAGGCAACTGACGGATCGATATCTTCCGGGGGATGCAGCTCATAATTCATAGCCTCGTTATATACTACATATCGGTATCACGCAACATATGTCTAGTGTTTAGTCAGTATGCCAGAACGCTATTTCGTGTAGATAATATTGACAACATTGCCTCAGCCTGATATATATGGGAGTAATACTATTACAAAAACAGACAAGGAATTTGCGAGACATGTCTGAATTACCAGAAAAACAAGTAAAACGACTGGCCAGCCTGATTCAGGAAGCTGAAACCAACCTTGCGGCCGCCAAAGAACTATTGATAAGCATTGTCGGCGACGACGGAACGATCCTGACACCACGAAATAGCCAAGAAGATGTCAGTGGCAAGGTTATCGAAGGTGTCTTTGACGGACAGGTCATGATTGGCCCAGATGGCAAAAACTATCCAGTCCCCGCCAACTACGCCAGCAAATCAAAGCTGGTCGAAGGCGACATCCTGAAACTAACAATCGCTGACGACGGTGGCTTTATCTACAAACAAATTGGTCCAATCGAGCGGCGACAAATTATCGGTACACTCGTTCAACACGACGGTGCGTATTATGTTGAGGCAAACGGCAAAGAATACCGCATCTTGCTGGCCAGCGTCACATACTTCCGCATCAAAGAAGGTGACCAAGTCACCATTATCGTCCCCGAGGACAACCCTGACGCCACCTGGGCAGCCGTCGAGGCAGCACTGTAAATCACTCTCTGTCTTTTTATAGCCGCTCCGTATCACACGGGGCGGTTTTTATATCATTCTGTCATTCGAAATTTGATTTATGATGACATTATGTCATAAATATGATATAATAGAAATATATTCTGCTATCTCAGCAGGATTGAACCCGACAACGAGAGGATCTCTCTATGTGCCTAGTTGGCAGCGACATCTCCGTAAACACACGGAGAAAGATGATCGCAATCCTCCAGAACCGTCACTTCAATGACGGGTTCTGGCGATTGTACAACACCGGCATGCTCGATATGCTCGACATGGACTTCCACAGCTGGAGCATGCTGCAGAGAAGTCATCGAACCAAACTCCCGTCACTGATTCTCGATAGGCTAGGCGACGACGATCTCAGCCAGTTGATCTTCGTCTGCAGCTCGTACCATCCAGCACTATGGCGAGCGGGTAGTCCGCGTATGCCGATCGAGACAAAGAAAATGCTCGATGCCGCCACGCGCTCCGCTCTGGACGAAATCCTGGCGGAACACCGCGCACTCATCGAAAAGTACGACGTCAGTCTGCCCCTTGACGGCGATGTCAAACGGCGCCTGGGTACTCGTATACTGAACGCCATTACCCGTCACGGCATTACCGACCTGGTGCAGCTGACGATGATTACGCGTGAAGAATTCACGAGCACACCCTATGTTGGCGATGGCATGGCCGCTCAGATTGCCGATCTGCTGGCCGAACATGGTTTGCACTTCGCCGGCGAAGAGTAGGGATACAACCCCGCTGTCGGGACCCCCCAGTGAGATATCTGGGGGTTTCGCATTTCTACAACAGACAGATGATGAAAAACAGCGTACAATAGACATAGATTATGTCCCAAGCACTCTACCGAAAATACCGCTCCAAATCTCTCGACGACATCGTTGGGCAACAACATATCACGACGGTGCTTTCGCGGGCACTCAAGCAGGGTAAGGTAGCGCATGCGTATTTGCTGACCGGGCCGCGCGGTGTCGGCAAAACCTCGATTGCGCGTATTTTGGCACACGAGATCAATGGATTGCCGTATACCGACGAATCGTCACATCTGGATATCATCGAAATTGATGCTGCCAGCAACAATGGCGTCGACGACGTACGCGACCTGCGCGACAAAGTGCAACTGGCTCCAATTTCGGCCAAAAGGAAAGTCTATATTATCGACGAGGTGCACATGCTGTCAAAACCGGCCTTTAACGCGCTGCTCAAAACGCTCGAAGAACCACCAGAGCACGTCGTCTTTATCCTCGCCACCACTAACATCGAGAAATTACCCGATACCATTATTAGCCGTACACAACGTTTTGGCTTTCGACCCATTTCGGTCGCTGATGCCACGGCACATCTTAAAACAATCGCGACAAACGAAAAAATCACCATCGATGACGACGCACTGGCGATTATCGCCGAACGGGGTGGGGGCAGTTTTCGTGATAGCATCAGCCTCCTCGACCAACTGTCCAGCCTGACTGATGACAAAACTGGCATTACCAAGCAACTCATCGAACAAGTTCTTGGTCTTGCTTCAGCCGACCTCATTGATCGCATTATCGCTGCCGTCACTGCAAAATCACCAGCAGATATTACGACACTCCTCGAAACTAGTGAAAAAGATGGCGTCGAACCACGTATTTTGATCGATCAACTAATCGCTGTGGTGCGCGGAGGTATAGGCGAAACGCCAGCACTTGTCTCGCTCCTTGACGGCCTATTGACGGCATCGACATCATCAAAACCAGAAGTTAAACTACTCGTCGTGCTCCTGCAAGCCGCTGCGCCTATTCAAAAATCCACTACTGTCGCCACTGCTGCCGTCGCTCCGACCATCAGTGTGCCTGTCGCCCAGTTACAGCAACAACAGCGACAGCCGGTGGTCAAACAGCAGCCGATTGCTCCATCAAAGCCCGCCGTCACTGTTCCCGCAGCCAAACCAGCACCGGCCGACGAGCCCGACATCCCCATGCCGACGCGCGTCGCTGCTGCTGCTCACCCCGAAAACTTTGATTGGGACAAGCTGGTCGAGTTCGCGCGCACCAATCACGTTGCACTACATAGTGTCCTGTCAAAATGCAGCTATCAACTGGACGGCGACACCTTGACGTTATATACTGTACGAAAATTCAACAAGACAAAATTAGACGACGTCAAGTACCGCACAGTACTCGCCGAATGTCTGATCGAAACAGGCGCCGGTGATTTGTTGATCGAAACAATCCCTACCGGCGCGCCACCAACCGATGAAACCGCCGCTGCCGTCGCAGCACTAATGGGCGGAGGAGAAGAAGTCAGTGTCGAAGGATAATGCAGACAAATCAGACTATCGCAAATCAAAGCCGCGTGAGGTTCCTGCTGGCAAAATTCCACCGCAAAATATCGATGCCGAGATGAGCCTACTAGGCGCTGTCCTGATCAACGAGGAAGTACTGGCCGATGTCAGCGAACACGTCGCCGAAAAAGACTTTTATGACAAACGTCACGCGATGATTTACGCGGCAATGATGCGTCTGTACGAACGCCATAAGCCAGTCGATTTGCTGACATTGACTAACGAACTCAAGAAAAAAGATGAGCTTGACATGGTGGGCAGCACCACGTATCTTTCTGAGTTGACAAACTACGTGCCGACCGCCGCACACGCCGAAGCCTACGCCGAAATGGTCGGTCAAAGTGCGATTCGCCGCCGACTCATCAAGGCCAGTAGCGAAATCTCTGAACTCGGCTTTGACGAAGACCAAGACATCCAAGAATTATTAGGGCGCGCCGAACAAGAACTATTTGCCGTCAGCGACCAATCGTTAAAGCAAGATTTGACCAGTATCGAAACGATCTTGACCGATAGTTTTGACCGTATGGAAGAACTACACCGCAACAAAGGCGCACTACGCGGTATTCGTACCGGCTACCGTGATCTAGACAACATGACTGCCGGCTTGCAGCGAAGCGACCTGATTATCCTCGCTGCACGCCCGGCGATGGGTAAAACCACCCTGGTGACCAATCTGGCGTACAACGTGGCAACTGTTAACAAACAAGCTGTCTTATTCTTTAGCCTCGAGATGAGCAAAGAGCAATTGGTCGACCGTATGCTGGCCGATGCCAGCGGGGTTGATGCATGGAACATTCGTACCGGTAACCTCAGCGACGAAGATTTTAGCAAGCTATCCGAGGCAATGGGCGAGATGAGTGAAGCGCCCATCTTTATTGATGACAAGCCGGGACTATCGGTACTGGAAATGCGCACCAAAGCTCGTCGCGCTGCCCACGAACACCCACTGGGACTGATTATCGTCGACTACTTGCAGTTGATGCAGGGCAGTGGCAAATCCGACGGCAACCGCGTCCAAGAGGTGAGCGAGATTAGCCGAGGACTGAAGTTGATTGCTCGCGAAATGAACGTCCCCGTCATTGCACTGTCGCAGCTATCGCGTAGTGTTGAATCCCGTAGCCCGCAAATCCCACAACTAGCCGACCTGCGTGAATCAGGATCAATCGAGCAGGACGCCGACATCGTTATGTTTATCTACCGCGAAGCCTACTATAACCCTGAAACCGAACGTGAAAACATCACTGACCTGATCATCGCCAAGCACCGTAACGGCCCCGTCGGCAAGATCGAGCTATACTTCCACCCAGAACGGCTGCGGTTTATGTCACTGGATAAACGGCACAACTAGAAGTAATAACCCCTTTCATAGAGAGTCTACGGCGACAGAGACGGCGTAGACAACAAATTATGCTATACTAAAACAAACATGGGCAAAACACTCGTAACTGATTTTCTCATCTATCGTTGGCGCTACGTCATCGGCTATTCACTCGTCGTACTGGCATTCGTCGGTTTGCTCTTGTTTGCTGGGTTATATGTCCCCGGAGGATTGTCTGCCTCCGAAATGCAAGCTGTTGCCTCGTCAGTGCATCTTTCGTTGACTGACCCTGTCACGCTTGCCACACCAAGCGCACCATTTTATCTCGTACAAAAAGCCTTGTTTGAATGGCTTGGCGTCACTAACTTTAGTATCAAACTGTTGTCGCTCATCTTGGCGTTTTTGTCGGGCCTAGGAGCCGTCGTCTTACTGCGGCGCTGGTACCGCCCAAATATCGCCGTCCTCGCCGCAATTATTATGATCACCACTGGTCAATTCCTGTTCGTAGCACAATCGGGCACCGCCAGTATCCTCTACGTCATGTGGCCAGTCTGGTTACTATTGACAGCGACCATGATTACCGGAGCGTCTCGCCATAAACAGCTGTGGAAACTACTGTTTTTTATCATCATCCCACTAAGCCTCTATACACCGCTGATTATCTATCTGATCCTCGCCATCACCAGTGCGGCAATCTTACACCCGCATATTCGCCATGTTCTGCGACGCATGCCCCGTCTCCATTTGGTACTTTTGCTTTGTATGAGCTTGGTATTGCTGGCACCGCTTGGTTATCTGATATATCTACGTCCAGCACTCGCAGGGGAGTTGCTCGGCATTCCTGTTTCGTGGCCACCAGATATAATCGCCAACGCCGGCCAATTGATTCAGCAGTATTTGAACTTTATTTCACCGCATAGCGGTGTCTTGATGACACCGGTGCTAGGCCTCGGCTCGATTGCGCTCATCATTCTTGGGTCATGGCAGCTATTCAAAACACGCTATACCGCCCGCAGCTATACGATGACTGCTTGGACAATTCTACTGGTGCCGATTTTGGTCATCAACCCTAAATACACCAGCATTACCTTTGTACCATTGCTTCTGCTAACAGCAAGCGGCCTCAACTTTTTGCTCCGTTCGTGGTACGGCATGTTCCCACTCAACCCGTATGCTCGTATCGCTGGACTACTGCCACTTGTCATATTGGTGGCAGGCCTGGTTGTCTCGGGTGTTGATCGCTATATGTATGGCTATCATTACGATCCTGATACCGCCACAAGTTTTAGTCGTGATCTCACGTTGCTTAATCATGCGGTGCGTGACGGTGAATCACTACGACTGGTGGTGACATCCGA
>JASLCP010000036.1 GCA_030151825.1 Candidatus Saccharimonadales bacterium | reverse complement strand
CGGCGGATCCATTCATCGTCTTCGGATTCCTCGCTAGAAGCGGGCAGGAACACGGGCGAACAATTCGACAATCGTTTCTCATATATAACGTATTTGAGGATTTTTGCTATGAATGATGAAACTTTTTTGAACGAGCGTGTCGAAGTGATAGCGACGTTTGGCGAGGGATTAAACCTCTGTTATCCGCGCAAGTTCAAGCGGGCGAGTGGTCGTGTGGTGACGGTGAGTGAGATTGGCCTGCGGCACCCGACAACAAAAGGGCAGCGGACGATTCATGTGTTTGACGTAACGGATGGCGGGGCAGATTATCGGCTGGAATTTGATAGCGAGCGGCTGACCTGGCACCTGACGCGCGAAGGAGATCATGTATGATGTCGATTGCTGAGATTATTGCCTTCAAGCGAAAAAGTTTGCCGCCTCCCCTACCCGACGGTCCGGACGATGAGGTGATGGTATGACAGTGAGTCAGTTGGCGAACATGCAGACGGGACTGAATAGTGCCGAACCGCTGGTAATGCACATTGACCTAAATAGTTGTTTTGCAACGGTCGAACAGCAGGCTCGCCCATTGCTGCGTGGTCGGCCGGTGGCGGTGGTGAATAGGCGAACCGAACATACGATGATTGTGACAGCCAGTTACGAGGCTAAGGCGGCTGGCGTGAACCTGGGAATGACGCTCAAAGAAGCCAAGAAGTTATGCCCTGGTATCGTGGGTGTCGAAAGTGACCCGCCAAAGTATCGCTATGTGTATCACAAAATGATGGATATTATGAATAGCTATTCGGCGCATGTTCGCATGAAGAGTATCGACGAAGGAGTGATTGATTTTAGCGAGGCGACAGCGGCGACCCGGGCGCGCGGGCTGGAGGCGATTGGCTATGAAATTAAGCAACGGCTACGTGACGAAGTCGGACGGGCGATGCGCTGTAACGTGGGGATTGCGCCCAATCGGTTTTTGGCAAAGACGGCGGCTGGATTGCACAAGCCAGATGGACTTGACGTCGTACAATCTTGCAATCTACGCGACGTATTGGGGACGTTGGAGTTGACTGACCTGACTGGCATCGCGGCGCATAACGAAGCACGACTGAACGCGGTAGGGATACTGACGCCGCTACAGTTTTTGGATGCCGACGCTCACCTATTGCGGACGATGGTGTTTAGGAGTATCAATGGCGACAAGTGGCATCAGCGACTGCGCGGTTGGGAGGTTGACAATGTTGACTACGACCTCAAAACAGTCGGGCGGCAGTTTGTGCTGGATGGCTATAATTTGCCATATGAAAAAATCATCAAACGGCTGCATCATTTGTGCGAGGCGACAGGCAAAAAGATTCGGTCACAGGGCAAAGTGGCCCGTGGTGTGTTGGTCTGGGCAACGATTCATGCCGAGCCGGGTGAGCGGCAACCATCAGCGGGCGGCTGGGCAAATCGGCGCGGCGCACGGTATTGGCAGGCGAGACATTTGGCGCAGGCACCGTTCTTTAGTGATCAGGCAATTTTTGAACAAGCCAAGCAGTTATTTGTGAACGCGCCACCGTTGATTCGGGCGATTGGTGTGACACTATATGAACTGAGTGATGATGATAGTCCGCAGCTGAGTTTATTTGGCGATCAACTGGCCCGTGAAAAACATATCACCGCGGCAGTTGATGATATCAACAATCGCTACGGCAAACATGTCATCCACAGCGCCGACACATTGGGAATGTACCAGACGATTGACGAAAAAATACCGTTTGGCAGTACGCGGTATTTATAAGCGTATAATGGGGATAGATGAAAAAGGTAATTATGATTTTTGTTGCGATTTTTGGTACGATTGGCGCATATATTCCGATTGCCATGGGGGTTGATAATGGGCTTGGCGTATGGAGTATTTTGGGCGGTATGATTGGCGGATTTTTTGGCATTTGGCTGGGAGTAAAGCTTGCCAGATAGGTCTGATGAGAATTATGTGGTGGCGGTGAGTGGCGGGGTTGACTCGGTCGTATTGCTGGACGCGCTGGCGAGAGGGCGGCTGGTTGCGGGCCAACATGTACGAGAGTACTTGCGACCAGGCAAGTTGATTGTTGCTCATTTTGATCATGGCATTCGCGATGATTCGGCCGACGATGCACGGTTTGTCGAGGCTTTGGCAGCAGAATATGGACTCCCCTACTTTACTGAACGAAAGGAGTTGGGGAAGCAGGCGAGTGAAGAAATCGCTCGCCACTATCGTTACGAATTTTTGCGGTGTGTTGCCAAAGAGCATCAAGCAAGAGTTGTGACGGCGCATCATGCCAATGACATCGTTGAGTCAATCGCTATTAATATTGCTCGCGGGACGGGCTGGCGTGGAGTGGCAGTCATGGATACGAAAGAGATAGCTCGGCCGCTCCTAGGAGTCACTAAACACGAAATACAGGCATATGCGACCGAAAATGACCTCACATGGCATGAAGATAGTACTAATAGTAGTGACGACTATCTCCGCAACCGCCTGCGCAAGCGGATCGATGATGACGATATCGTGTGGCAAGCAGTGGCTTTGCGGGCGCAGCAGTGTGAGCTACGGCGGCAAATTGATGACAGAGCGGCAGCGCTTATGGGTTCGTCGCCCTACTCGCGGTATTTCTTTACGCACTGTGGTGATACGGTAGCGATTGAGTTATTGCGCACGCTATGTATCGCCGAAACGGGTGCCAGTCCCGCGCCGCCCATGCGTCAGCGAATGCTGCATGCTATCAAGGTAGCGCGTGCCGGAACGACACTATCAATCACCAAAGGTGTATCACTTGCCTTTACTCGGACACATTTTGTTGTCCAGACTACCCGGTAAGTGGTATGATGATAAGAGTGGGAAAGTAGCTCGCGTCTCTTTTCGAGTGAGCATATATCTAAGTTCGGAAAGGAACAGTATCAGGCAGTATGGCATCAAAAAATAAGTCACCAAACAACAAGACGTCAAATTGGCTCCGTCTGGGATTATTCTGGGCGATTGTAATCGTCGGTATTTTGACGATTATTGCAATTGTGTCGCCTCATCAATCACTCAAGGAAGTAGCATTGTCGGACGTCGTAAAACGTGCGAATAACGGTAAGATTGCGCGTCTGGATATCCAAGGCAACACCATCAAAGTCACGCCGAAGGGTCAAAAAGAGCCAACCGAAACGGCAGTCAAGGACTCAGCGAGTATTTACGAACAGGGACTAAAACCCGAAAGTAACGTGACGGTCAATCAGATTCCACCGGCGCAAACGTCGGAAGTGCTGTGGAATCTGGCGATTATTATCGTACCAGTGCTATTAATTGGCGGATTCTTCTTGTTCATGATGCGTCAGGCACAGGGTCAAAACAACCAGGCAATGGGCTTTGGCAAGTCACGCGCCAAGCTGTACGGCATGGACAAACAAAAGGTGGTGTTTGATGATATTGCCGGTAACGATGCGGCCAAGCAAGATCTTGAAGAAGTTGTTGATTTTTTGAAACACCCAAAGAAGTACGAAGAACTTGGTGCCAAAATTCCAAAGGGAGTGCTACTCGTTGGTAATCCGGGCACCGGTAAGACAATGTTGGCTCGTGCGGTGGCGGGTGAGGCAAATGTCCCGTTCTTCTCTATCTCGGGTTCAGAATTTGTCGAGATGTTTGTGGGCGTCGGAGCGTCGCGTGTACGTGACCTATTCGCCAAGGCGAAGAAGAACGCACCGGCGATTATCTTTATTGACGAAATTGACGCCGTTGGCCGCAAACGCGGGAGTGGCATGGGTGGTGGCCATGACGAACGTGAACAGACACTTAACCAGATTTTGGTCGAGATGGACGGATTCGAAACAGGTACGAACGTGATTGTTCTGGCGGCAACGAACCGTGCTGATGTGCTTGATCCAGCGCTGCTCCGTCCGGGTCGTTTTGATCGCCGTACCAATATTATGCTGCCAGAGCGCCGCGACCGTGAAGCGATCTTGAAGGTGCATTTCAAAAAGAAACCGACTGACAGTACCGTTAATCTGGACAAACTGGCTGCAAAGACAGCTGGCTCAAGTGGTGCCGATCTCGCCAATATCGCCAACGAAGCAGCGATCATTGCTGCACGCGACAACCGCAAGAAAATCACCAATAATGATTTGACTGAAGCATTCGAGAAAGTCGCGATTGGACCAGAGCGCAAGACAAAAGTCATGAGTGAAAAAGAGAAGGAGCTAACGGCTTACCACGAAGCTGGTCACGCGATTGTTGGCCACGTCTTACCCGATAGTGATCCAGTGCACAAGGTGACGATTATTCCGCGTGGTGGCACTGGTGGAGTGACATGGTTCTTGCCTCCTGAGGACAAGAGCTATACTAATGTCTATGAGTTCAAAGATATTTTGGCTCGCGCGATGGGCGGCCGTATTGCCGAAAAGATTTTGTACGGGGCCGATGGTATCACGACTGGAGCGGGTTCGGACCTGCGCAAAGCAACCGAAATTGCGCGCGACATGATTATCGAGCAAGGCATGGGATCGAAACTCCGTGATCAAGTCTTCCATGAAGATAACGGTGGTATGGTCTTTGACAAAATCACACACGAACGCCCCTATAGTAATGAAACCGCCAAAGAAATCGACAAAGAAGTTGAATCATTGATCAAAGAAGCGGCGCGTCGTGCCGAAGTAGTGTTAACGCATAACCGTAAGAGTCTTGACGCACTGGCAAAGGAATTGTTGACCAAAGAAACAATCGACGAGCCAGAGGTCACTAAGATCCTCAAGGACGCAACACTGCCAAAGGAAGCGCAGCTTTACACTCCAGCTGCATAGTATATAGACGATGGGTCGAGTACGAAGTGTCGTAGCAAAAGTGAATCAGCGGCTAACAGTTCAGCTAGCCGCCACTTTGCTTGCAAGCTCGATGCTCGCATCGCTGCTATTTGGTCTCTATCGTATGCGTCTGCTTAATGGTACGTACTACAAGACGTATCCGGTGGGGTATGATGCTTATATTGCGGCATTTACCGTGCCTGATTTTATGTATTTTATCTTGGTATCGGGCGCCCTCAGCGTGACCTTTATTCCGGTATTTAATCAGCGTCTTGGTACGGGTAACCGCAAATCGGCGTGGGCATTATCGACTAGCTTGATTAACTTTATGGCGCTGATTACGCTTGTTGCTAGTTTGCTGATTATTATTTTTGCCGATCCATTAATTCGTTATATTATCGCCCCAGGACTTGGTGAATCGGGGATGGCGCTGGCGATTAGCATGACGCGAGTAATAGCAGTTAATCCATTCTTGTTTGCGATTGCGACGGTGATTGCTAGTATCCAGCAAGCGGTAGGACGATTTACGTTTTATGCACTGGCACCGATTATTTATAACATTGGGATTATTATTGGGATTACAGTATTTACGGGCGGTATTACCATTTTTGGATGGCAAGTGTTTGAGGGCGGCATCATGGGTGTGGCGCTGGGCGTTGTTCTGGGGTCGATTATGCAATTAATTGTCAGTAGTTTGGGGTTGATAGGCCTTGGGTTTGATTATCGGTTCAAGATATACTGGCGTAATAAAGGGTTTCGTCAGGTGCTCAAATTGTTGCCGCCACGATCGATTGACCAGGGTATGGATTACCTCGTGGGAATTGTCGAAACGAACATTGCCTCACGGTTTCCGGCGCGTACACTGTCGGCGTTTAATCAGGCGACAACACTCCATATGGCACCAATTAATTTGATTGGTGTGGCGATTAGTACAGCAGCATTTCCAAAAATGACCGAGCGACTGAGCGAGGGGCGGACAGACTTGTTCAAGAAAGAACTGCAAGCAGTGCTACGAGTGATTATTTGGCTGGCGATGCCGGTGGCGGCACTGACATTTATCACGCGTGGTTATTTGGTTAACTTTGTCATGACGGGTGGCGATGCACTGATGGCGGGGTTGTTGGGCGGTTTGGCGGTGGCAATTTTGTTTCGTTCGATTTACTTTATTGCCGCCCGTAGTTTTTATGCGCAGCAAGACACACGAACGCCCCTATATATTTCGATTTTTGCTATATCACTGAATATTGCGCTAGCAATTTGGTTTACGATGGGGCTCAATATGGAGGCATACGGACTGGCTTATGCACAGTCGGTAGTATCGGTTGTCGAGGTGTTGATTCTATTTACAGTCATGAATTATCGTTTGAAGGGGTTGTTTGATCTGTCGTTCTTTCGAGCGGTATCACGTATTGCGATTGCAACGATGGTAATGAGTGTCGTTGCGTATGTTGCAGTGCAGTTCTTGCAGCTACAAAATGACGATCAGAGTTTTCCAGCGACGTTCCCGAAGTTTTTGATTATTTCGATGATTAGCGCAGCAGTGTATCTAGGGCTGAGCCATTGGCTCAAGCTGAAAGAGGCCAATCCGGTGTTGGCAAAGATGCGTAAACTGTTGTTTTTCCAGGTGCGGCTGAAGTAACTACCTTGTTTTTACCCCTGTTATCTTGTATAATTTAGTCTAATGGATCAGTCTCATATTCGAAATTTTTGCATCATTGCGCACATCGACCACGGCAAGTCGACGTTGGCTGATCGTATGATCGAGCTTTCTGGCACTGTCAAAAAACGCGATATGAAATCACAACTGCTTGACAGCATGGAGCTGGAGCGTGAAAAAGGCATCACGATCAAATTAACGCCGGTACATATGCGCTACAAAGACTACACACTGAATTTGATCGACACGCCTGGTCACGTTGACTTTAGTTATGAAGTATCGCGTTCACTTGAGGCATGTGAAGGTGCGATTTTAGTGGTCGACGCCAGCCAAGGGATTCAGGCGCAGACACTGGCGAATGTGTATCTCGCGATGGCGGCTGACCTGACGATTATTCCAGTGCTCAACAAAATTGATCTGCCCGCAGCTGATGTCCCGCGAGTGTCGGCTGAAATTATTAATCTATTGGGCTGCGACGAAAGCGACATCCTCAAGATCAGCGCCAAGACAGGCGAGGGTGTGCCGGAAGTACTTGATGCCGTCGTTGATCGAATCGGTAGCCCAACGGGTGATGCTGATGGCGCCACGCGCTCGCTCATTTTTGATAGTTATTATGATGACTATCGCGGCGTGGTCCTCTACACGCGCACCGTTGATGGGTCAATCAAAAAGGGTGACACCATTCAGATGTTGGCGACCAGTGCCGAAGGTTTGGCGCTGGAAGTTGGTGTCCTGTCGCCCATGATGGTACCCGAAAGCGACCTCCCGACAGGACAGGTGGGCTATATCGTGACCAACCTCAAAACAACGCGTGATGCTAAAGTCGGTGATACCGTCACTGTCAAGCGCAACCATACCGATGAGATGTTGCCTGGCTATCAAGATGTCAAGCCATTTGTCTATGCGGGGTTTTTCCCGGTGAGTAACGAAGATTATAATGAACTCAAAGACGCCATCGAAAAACTCAGCTTGAGCGATTCAGCCCTGCAATTTGAGCCTGAAAATTCACCAGTCCTAGGTTTTGGGGTGCGCATTGGCTTTTTGGGACTATTACACATGGATATTGTGCGTGAACGACTCGAGCGCGAATACAACCTCGATCTTGTCGTCACTAATCCGAGTACCGATTATCAGGTACAAATGGTGTCGGGTGAGCAAATCGACATCAAAGCCGCCAGTGATTTGCCGGATGTCACAAAAATCACCGAAATTCGTGAGCCATGGATTAACGGCGAAATTATTGTTCCCAAAGAATATATCGGTGGCGTAATTCAGTTAGTGGTGTCAAAGCGTGGCCTACAAAAAAACCTGAGTTATATCGACGAACGTGCCTTGATTAGTTTTGAGGCGCCTCTCGCGAATTTGCTGACTGATTTTTATGATCAACTCAAGTCGGTGACGTCGGGCTATGGGTCATTCAATTATGAACTCAGCGAGTATCGAGTCGAAGATTTGGTGCGCGTTGACTTTTATGTGGCAGGTTCGATCGTTGATGCGCTAAGCGTCATGACGCACCGCAGTGAGTCACAGCGGCTGGGTCGCACAATTGTCGACAAGCTCAAAGAGGTAATTCCGCGTCAGAACTTTCAGGTGGCCTTGCAGGCGGCAATTGGTGGACGATTTATCGCTCGCGCTGACCTATCGGCCTATCGCAAAGACGTAACGACTGGACTATACGGGGGCGACGTGAGCCGTAAAAAGAAAGTCCTCGCCAAACAAGCCAAAGGTAAAAAACGCATGAAACGATTTGGCAAGGTGGATATTCCGTCCGAAGCCTTTACGGTTATGCTCAAGCGTGATTAGCATTCTGCCTTCACTTTATCAAACACGAGGAGTATACTGTCCTATACTGGTGGGTCAACTAAGGAGGGACGGTATATGTCAAATCATAATTCTCACGTTGCTAATAACTATCATCCGCTTGATGTAACGTTGAGTTACGGCGAAGGGTCGTGGGTGCAGGACACAAACGGTATTTGGTATCAAGATTTTCTGTCGGCATATTCGGCAAATAACTTTGGCCATCGCCACCCACAGCTGGTAGAGGCTGCAAAAAATCAGTTGGATAAGCTAACGCTCACAGCACGTGCGGTTGACCAAGATCAACTCGAACCGTTCGCGGCAGAACTGAGTCAGCTGACCGGCAAAGATAAAATTCTGCCGATGAACACCGGTGCTGAAGCGGTTGAGACCGCGATTAAACTGTCGCGCAAGTGGGGGTATGAAGTAAAAGGTATCCCTGAAGATCAAGCAAATATTATTGTTATGGATGGTAATTTTCATGGGCGTACGACGACTATCGTCAGCTACTCGGACGATCCGTCGGCGCGTGATGGGTTTGGGCCCTACACGCCAGGTTTTCGAAGTGTGGCGTATGGGGATAGCGATGCAATCGAAGCAGCGATTGATGACAATACTGCAGCGGTACTGCTTGAGCCGATTCAGGGTGAGGCGGGTGTGATTATTCCACCAGAAGGCTACGTGGCAAAAGTTCGCGAGATTTGTACACGCAAAAATGTATTGTTCGCTGCCGACGAAGTGCAGTCAGGGCTAGGTCGTACTGGTCAAACATTTGCGCTTGATCACGAGAACGTTGTGCCGGATATTTATATTTTGGGCAAAGCCTTGGGCGGCGGTATCATGCCGGTATCGGCAGTGGCGGCGAATAGTGACATTATGAATGTTATCAAGCCAGGTGAGCACGGCAGTACGTTTGGCGGCAACCCAATGGCCTGTGCCGTCGGCCGTGCCGCGATTGCTTTGTTGAATACCGGTGAATTCCAGGAACAAGCCCGATCATCAGGCGCGCATATGCGCTCGCGTCTGGAAGAACTGGTGGGCCGAGGTGTTGTCGGTGTGCGTAGCCGGGGTCTATGGGCGGGGATTGATATTGATCCGGAGCTAATGACAGGGCGCCAAGCCTGTGAACGATTGCTGGCGCGTCATGTCATTGCTAAAGACACTCACGGTTCAACGATTCGTTTTTCGCCACCGCTCAATATATTGCGGTCTGATATGGACTGGGCAATCGATCAGTTTGCTGATGCACTTGGGGCGTGATATGAATACCGCCATCTTTAATCAGCGTGTATTGATGTCTGATGCCAATCATTTTCGTAATGTTGTCGAGCTCAACCGTTATAGTCATGAAGATGACCAGCCGGATAATGCTCTCGCTCGGGTTGAGCACGAACTCGTCAAGCAGGCGTTTATCAGTGCTGGTATTGATGTAACGCAGGTCGCATCACCAATTGGGTGCCAAGACGGTATCTACACGGCTAACTGGGCCTTTTGTATGGATGATATTGCGGTGATGGCGCATTTGCCAAATGTCCGCCAGGCTGAGCAGCCGTGCGCCGAGCAGGTGTTACGCTCGCTAGGAAAACGGGTCATCAAGCCACCACGCCGTCTTCGCTATAGTGGGCAAGGTGATACACTTGCTTGCGGCGATACATTATTTGTCGGACAAGAATATCGTAGTGATTCAGAAATGGCTGACTTTTTAGAGGCGACATTCCCCGGTCGCCATATCGTGCGCGTGCAGACAGTGCCAGCTATTGAGGACGGCAAGCCGGTCATTAATCGTGTATCGGGCTGGCCGGACAGTGATTTTTATGACATTGATCTTGCAATGGGTGTTGTCGAGCCGGGGTTGATTGCATGGTGCCCCGAAGCCTTTACAGCAAAAAGCCAGCGGGCAATCGAACGACTTCGTGATATCGAAAAAATCGAAATCAGTTATGAAGAGGCAACCGAAAAATTTGCCAGTAATTTTGTCAGTACGGGCGATACGGTGATTATGGGTCGTGCGCCAAAACTGGCAGCGTCACTTGAAGAGCGCGGCAAAAAAACGGTGCAGCTTGAAACAGAGCAAATAAATAAAGCGGGCGGATTTATCCGCTGTGTATCACTGACGCTCGATAATTAATAGGCTAGCTGGCTGCCGACGCAGTCATATAAAGACGCGCCAGAATCGTTTCGAGTACTTCGCTTTTTGCAGCGTCGCTGTTGACTTCAATAAGCAGCCCTAGTTTGCGGTATTCTTCGATAACGGGAATGGTCTTGTCGGTAAATTCAGCGATACGCGTTTCTAGCTTATGCGCTTCATCATCGGCACGATTACCACGGTCACCCAGTTCTTGAGACTTTTGGTAACGCGTGTGTACCATTTCTTCGCTAAGGTGGAGATAAATCACCGCCTTGATGGGGTGATTCGATGCGTCGGTGGCCTGCAAAATACCCTTTTCCTCGCCAATCCAGCGCCCGACCGAGCTGAGAATGAGTGGTTGGCCAGCGTATTCGGGCTTGCTGAGATAGGGGGTAAAGACACGCATAAAGACTTCGGATGACGGTAAATGCCCACTGTCGAGTGCTGCTTGTTCGTCAGGTTCAAGAGTAGTTGCACGAAAGACCTCGCCCGAACTAAGGAGCGTGGCATCAAGTAGTTTTGCTAAGTGATGACCGTGCGTGTCTTTGCCGGCAAAGGGGAGTCCAAAGATGTTAATCGACCCACTTCCTAGCCATGATTTGATTGTCGTCAATTGTTTGTCCGAAATGAGTGCGTCGTAATTCATATACATAGTATACCGAAATTATTGGTATCTGCCGAGAGTTTAGCACTCTATTGACGAGAGTGCTAATGCTATGCTATAATGAAGGTATGACAGAACGCCAAATACAGATACTGGCTGCGATTATCGAACAGTATGCCGAAGTCGCCGTTCCAGTTGGCAGTGTGACGCTTGCCAAGCTCTTTGGGGTATCAAGTGCGACGATACGGAGCGAAATGGTGCGTCTGGAAGAAATGGGCATGATTATGCAGCCGCACACTAGTGCTGGTCGTCTTCCGACCGACCAAGGCTACCGCTTTTATGTCAACGCCCTGACTGATTCACCCGAACAGCTGGCGCCACAACTCGATCGCAGTGCGAGAGCGATCGAAGCGCGCGTATCTGGGTCAAGCGACCGAGCTGATCGGGCAATTCGGAGTGCCGTTGACAGCCTTGTCGAATTAACGCACAACCTGGGTCTTGCCACGATCGGTGACCAACTCTATATCAATGGCATGGGTAATCTCTTTAGTCAGCCCGAATTTATGCAGGGTAACCACGTGCAGGCTGTTGCGCGCTTACTTGATAACCTTGAGCCGTGGCTGCGTGAAGCCGCACCAAACGAACCACTGAACGTCTTTATTGGCAGTGAAAATCCCATTGGCAAGACCAGTGGCGCAACACTGATCATTAGTCGGTTTCGTTCGCCCTATAGCGATCGTAGCTATGTTGGCGTGCTTGGTCCTACTAGGCAGAGTTATGGCAAGGTCATGCGCCTAGTACGTCACGCCGGCGCCATGCTTGAAGAAGTATTGTGATATTAAGATAACGAGATTTTTGAAATAAACCTAAGGAGCGAGAAGAATAGTGAGTAAAGCAGAACCGCAAAACGATGATATTCAGGATGAGGCGACCGTAGCGCTTGAGCAACAAGTAGCTGAACTAACACTTGATCTGCAGCGCACGCGCGCCGACTTCGAGAACTACCGCAAACGTATTGACCAGGAAAAACAAGCGGCTCGCGAGGCTGGCCAGGCGGCGGCGATTATGAAATTACTACCGGCAATCGACACGATTGAACGTGCGATTGCGCATGCTCCAGCGGAACTCGCCGACAACAAATGGGCACAAGGCGTGACAGGGTTGGTGAAACAACTCGATAAATCGCTGGAAGGCATGAACTTGCGACGTATTGAGGCTGCGGCCGGTACTGAATTTGACCCAGAATATCACGAAGCGATTCAGTTCGACGAAGATGCCGAGGGCGACAAGGAAGTGATCGAAGAAGTCTTGCAGGCGGGCTATACGCTGGCCGGTCGGCCGATTCGTCATGCGATGGTCAAAGTCACTCGACAGTAAAAACTACTATGGATAGAAAAAGTCCGGTGACAATGACCGGACTTTTTAATTGGGAGTGACGGCTATTTGAGGTAGCGATCAAGGAAAGCGAACGATGGCGCAACGGCGCGGGCGTCGTATCCCATGTGGCGTGATCCTTTGAGAATAAGGTATGATGATGGAATACCGCGAGCACGGAGGTTGTTGCTGTATTCAATCGCCTGGCCTGGGTGTACCAGGTATTCACTTTGAGCATTAACTAGGAAGGTTGGTGGTGTGTTGCGCGCAAAGTTGAGGGCTGGCGACAGTGCGCGGAAGTTATCGCGGCAACCGAGGGCGTCGGTCATCGCTAAGATGGCTCGTTGGGCTTCGGCGGGAACCTGTGATTTTGCGGTATGGGTTGCAGTTGCAGCCAACGGCGCACGAGCGGCAGCAGTGCGAACAGCGGCGCTAGCGGTTGGTGACTTTGGGTCGTAAATACTCGGTGTCGTATTATTGTTTTTACTGTCGGATGCAAGGATAGTAGCTGCTTGGTTGGCGATATTTTTCACTTGTGGGTTGTTGCCTTGACCAAGTGCGGCAGCGCCCATGCTGATCAGCTGTGACAAGCTTTTTGACATCTGTGCAGATGATGGTGCACTTTTACTACTTGATGAGGTGTTCTTGGCTTTATTACTACCAAGAAGGTTCATCAGTCCGGTAGTGGTTGGTGTGGTACCAGTGGTGTTTGAAGCAGTACCACCTTCTGATACTGGGACATTCGAAAGGACGCTCGAAAGGCCGTTGGCACTTGTCGGAATACAAGTTGAGTGATCGACGCCGATTGCAAAGGTTTCGACCGAGTTAAAGATGGCGGTGTACGCATTGGTGGCTGCCGACCAACCGACGGTGGCAGCAAGGCCTGATTGACCGCTGGCGCCGACACGAAGCGCTAGGCTACCGCCAGCACTATCGCCCCAGATGGCAATTTTATTTGGATTCATGCCGTAACGAGTAGCATTGGCGCGGATTGATTGAACAGCGCGCATGACGTCTTCATACTGATAGTAGACACCCCCAGAACCGAGGCGATAGTTGATTGAGGCAGCGACATAGCCGCGGCGTGCGGCGTCTTGACCGAGTGAACGGTATTGTGATTTGTCACCGGTGCGCCAGCCGCCACCGTGGACAAAGATAATGCCAGGTTTACGCGTGCCACCAGTTGAGTAGATGTCGATACCTTGTTTACCGCCAGCTCCGTCGGTGTAGCTAGATGCGGTCACGCGAATAGCTGCCGCTTGCAGATTGGTAATAGGGATAATACCAACGACAAGTCCACTGATTAACACGAGTGTCAACACTCGATATTTAGCATGTTGGAATAGGTGGCGTAATGCAGAATGCATAGATGATACTCCTTTACCTCTAAAGAAATGAATTTCTCCGTTATATTATCATAACAATGAATAAAATGCAACTATATACTATAATTATAATCGCTTGTGGTAATAGCAAAGCAAGCGAAAAAGTGGTATACTTGCCCTTATAAATAGGTAAAAATAAACACGAATATATGAGCTCATATCGAGTACAAGGTAATATACTCCTCTCGTCATCAGTAATCTGTAGCTATGGTGAAGGCGACGGATTGCTATGAGTCGGGAGCGCGAACCTGCGAACGAATCACTGTCGAGCTCTGAGGTAGCAGCGAAACAGGAGTATCAGAACGCAGTGGGTATGTTGGCGCAGATTGAGCAATCGGTCGGTGGCAACCCCGAGAAGGTGGATACCACTGTTGCAAGTTTCATTGATGATACTCAGGCACATGGTGGACGGCCAGAGCAAAACGAGGCAGGGTTAGTGGGCTTTGTCGAGGTCGGTGCCTATCCTGATGCCGTTCATACAACGAATGCGCTTGGTCATGCTAACGACGAGACAATTAGCTATGCATTTTTGACAACTGAACGGGCGGAGCCAGGCAAGGGAGAGGAAGTGCTAAGGGTGGTGGATAGGACACGGCTTGTTGTGCCAGAGCGGGCCGTCGGTAACTATGGTCAGGGTGGAGACGACGATATAGAGATTCGTCAAGAACAGGGTCACGCCTATATTGCTGGACAACTCGACCAATTGCGTCAACTCCCACCCGAATATCAAGAGGTGATAGCAACACAGCTTGTCATTGATACGATGGCGCAGGCAAAATCGGGCGAGGTAAGAGCGACACCTGGTGATCTGTGCGATCTTGTCATGACATTGCCAGAAACACAAGTAGGTAATCTTATTCAGAAACAGCCAGAGATGATGCGCGATATGGTGCAGTGGATGTCATCACAAGAAATCAATGGCGATAACTTTGAGGCGCAAAAAAAGACGCTGCGTATCGCTGAATTGATGGCTGGCGCCAGTATGTTGTCATGGCGAGACATACAGCGTCGAGGTGAATCTGTGCCTGAATATGTGACCGACTATATTGATAAAGAGGGACTTGCAACCGCAGTGCTTTCGAATCGTTTCGATGCAGCAAAGCTAAACGAACAGGGGACAAAGGTTGCTGGCAAGGAAGAGGCCGACCATCTTTACAGCCGAGTTTTCGAAGCAGTTGATTATGGAATAGATGGGGTAAATAATCCTGACCTTCGTGGTGTTGCAAGTCAATTTCTGGGTGGCGACATTGGTCAATATGATTTTCAGAAGACACGTCAATACATTGAAAAGTTTGTCTATAATACCGAATCACTTGGTCCACAGGATATGCGCACTTGTCATCAACGATTAGGAACAGTTAACTTTGGTATGTATCAGTCGGAGATGCTACATAATATGGTCTCTACGCTCAACGAGACGTCGAATCATGGGGAGCTAGCTGTGCTACTTCGCGGTAAAAACGGTGATCATAATGGCGCAATAAATGGGTTGACTAAGCAACTGGTGGCCAAAAATATGCTGATATTTGAGATTGGATCGGAAATAGATATCACCAAGACTCGTCGTGAATTACAGCGTATTAACCGGCCAATGGGTAAGCTGTCGGTGACGGGGCACGGGGACGAATTTGGGCTGAATATTTCGACCGACATGCGATTGATGCGATATGAGGGTGCTGTACGCAAGTCGCCTCTGATAGAGATTGCCCGTGATCTTGCACCAAATAGTAATGGTGAGCGCGAGCTAGCACTTATCTCATGTAGCCAGGGTCGCAAGTGGGATGGTGAGGGTAGCCTTGCTCAAATGATGGCGGCAGCCGAACCGTCACTTGTAGTACGCGCCGCTGATGATTTGCTGTATCTAAGCACCGGAGCGACGGCTGACGGAAGGATGAAATCGTGGGTCGATACAAGGGCTGAGAAAGCGGCTAAGCGGCTTGATACGAGACGTCTAGAGAAGTCAGGTAAGCGGTCTGCGGTTGCCAGGCTTGTACGTCGATTTGCAAAGAATAAGCAAAAAACACGCTCGGTGATCGTCCGTCAGGGTAAGCAAAAAGTTGACAAGAGTGGATTTATTGATATAGGAGTATAATATGAGCAGAGAAGATATGCCAGAACAGCCAGAAACGTACGAGGTGATATACCAACGAGTTGACACAGAAGTGCAGCAGACTTTGGGCGTCTTGGCACAAGACGCGGAGTTCACATGGTCGGGCGCGACGAAGAACGGAGCTGCCCGCGGAGTTGTTGGACTTGATGACGGTGTGTTCTTCGTTACCTATGACAATCCATCTGAGACGCAGTCGTGGCTAGCGGTACCAGATAGTGATACGTATGATGTATATACGATTACCGGATATGATGATAACGAGCAGCCGATAACAAGACCTGTCGAGACAGATGATGTGTCAGGGTCATTGAGTGAGTTGCGTCGTTTTGCGGGAGTGATCGGCGGCTGTCAGCGTGATCGACATGGTGAGACTTCTTTACGGTCAGCGCCGCCAAGCTGGTACTCATAACGGATGATTGTACTAAAATTAGCACTCTTGACATGAGAGTGCTAATTTTAGTACAATGAATATATTGGCAATCTATGGTATAGAGTGCTAAACTAGAATCAGAACTTTTAGACAATAGACAGTAGCGAAAGGAAGAATAGATATGGGAAAAATCATTGGAATTGACCTTGGTACGACCAACAGTGCATTTGCGTATATGGTGGCCGGCAAGCCAGAAGTAATTGCAAATGCCGAAGGTAATCGCACGACACCAAGTGTTGTTGCGATCAACAAAAAAGGCGAGCGATTGGTAGGGCAAGTAGCGCAGCGCCAGCGCGTCACGAATGCCAAAGATACGATTTATGGCGTCAAGCGATTGATTGGTCGTAAGTTTAGCGACAAAGAAATCCAAAAAGATCACGATATTATGCCATACGAAATCGTCAAAAAAGGCGATGGTGTTGCGGTAAAGATGGGCGGCAAAGAATATACGCCTGAAGAGGTATCGGCGATGATTCTTTCGAAGATTAAGGCTGATGCAGAAAGTTTTCTGGGTGAAAAGGTGACCGAGGCAGTTATTACAGTGCCTGCGTACTTTGATGATAGTCAGCGCCAAGCAACCAAGGACGCCGGTAAAATTGCCGGTCTTGAAGTCAAACGTATTATCAATGAGCCGACAGCGGCGGCGCTCGCCTATGGCCTCGAGAATAAAAAAGAAGAGAAGATTGCGGTATTCGACCTTGGTGGTGGTACCTTTGACGTCTCGATTCTCGAACTTGGCGACGGCGTGTTCGAAGTTCGTTCGACCAATGGTGACACGCATCTCGGTGGTGAAGACTTTGACAACCGCATCGTCGATCACTTTATCGAAGAATTTAAAAAGACCGAGGGCGTTGATCTCAAGAAGGACAATGCTGCACTGCAGCGCTTGAAGGATGAGGCTGAAAAAGCCAAGAAAGAACTGTCGAGCACGAGTAACTATGAAGTGAATCTACCGTTTATTACTGCTGATGCCGACGGTCCAAAGCACTTCGAGTATACACTAACTCGCGCCAAGCTCGAAGAATTAGTGAAAGATTTGATTGACCGTTTGGCAGGACCTGTCGAAAAGGCGCTGAAGGATGCTGACCTAAAGGCTGGTGATGTCGATGAAATCGTTCTTGTCGGTGGTATGACGCGTATGCCGGCAGTTGTTGAAAAGGTAAAGGGTATCTTTGGTAAAGATCCGTTGCAGGGTGTAAACCCTGATGAAGTCGTGGCCGTTGGTGCGGCGATTCAGGGCGGCGTATTGCAAGGCGACGTCAAAGACGTATTGCTGCTTGACGTGACACCACTATCGCTAGGTATCGAAACGATGGGCGGCGTATCAACCAAATTGATCGAACGCAATACGACGATTCCGACAAGTAAGAGCGAGACATTTAGTACGGCTGCCGACAATCAGCCTCAAGTCGAAATTCACGTTTTGCAAGGCGAACGCGAAATGGCCAGCGACAACAAATCACTTGGTCGCTTTATCCTCGACGGTATTGCACCAGCTCCTCGTGGTGTGCCACAAATCGAAGTGACGTTTAGTCTGGATGCAAACGGTATTTTGAACGTGACCGCCAAGGACAAGGGTACTGGCAAAGAAAACTCGGTGACCATCCAGGACAGTGGCAACATGAGCAAAGAAGATATCGAAAAAGCGCAAAAAGAGGCTGAAGCGCACGCTGATGAAGACAAGAAAAAGCGTGAAGCTGTTGATACAAGGAATCAGCTCGAAAATGCGATTTATCAGGCCGAAAAAATGCCCGATGAGTACAAGGATAAGATTGCGGAAGACGACATCAAAGCTATCAAAGATGCGGTCGAAGTAGCCAAAAAGGTCAAAGATAACACTGACGCCAGCAAGGATGAACTTGAGGCAGCAGTCAAAGCTCTGAACGACGTCATTATGCCGATTGGCGCCAAAATGTACGAAGCCGCCAGCAAGGATGAGGCACCTGCGTCCGAGGATGGCGAAGGCAAAAAAGATGAGCCAGTTGAAGGCGAGGTTGTCGACGAAGATAAAAAAGACGACAAATAATCACCAGTAGTATTTCGTCCTTACTCCCCGCGTCTTTCTGTGACGCGGGGAGTTGTCGTATAAAGAGCTATGCTTTTATTTACGACACTCGCGAGTATACTGAGTCTATGTCAGAAATCGAAACCTCGTCATACTGGTATGACTGCACGACTTTGACGCACCGTGCCTCGTGGAGCAAGCAGCTCCAGAGTGAGCCGCAATTTGATGCGACACGTTCGGTGACGTGGGCTCGCTATCCCAATCGCTATTTATTGACCGAGTATGCCAATGAAGAGCGTCGATTATTTCGAAAGCGCAGGTTGCAGAAAAAACTGTTTTGCCTGTCGGTACTGAGCGCGAAACGCGTTGATACGGGCAATCAAGATTATTCGCGGTATTTTATTTTACCAACAGCTGTGTATCGATTTCATATGCAGGTGGACGACCGTAATGATCTCCAGACCGAGCAAGATATGCGGAGCGAGTTTGAATTTGTTCGCAACAATGATTTAATGACACCAAACTACGAAGAACTACTGTCGCTCAGGTGGGCACTCCAAAGCGCATTACAGGATGGTGCTGATCCATATGATTATGATGCCATGTCCGAGTAGGCTCTGTCACGCTGTTTTGCGAACGGTTGTTTCGGGCTTTGGCAGTTCCAAAAACAGCGCCGCCCATACCATGCCCGGATCGGCCATATAAAACGGCGCTTTGTACCACGATCCATCGTTATTAACGAGTTCGGGGTA
>JASLCP010000014.1 GCA_030151825.1 Candidatus Saccharimonadales bacterium | reverse complement strand
CTCGTCCTTGTGACGTTTTGCGTACAGTGCAATCAGGGCTTTAGTGCTCCTGATCAGATTGGTGCGGTGCAGTTCGAGTGTCTGCTGGCTCTCGATGACGAGTTGTTCTCGTTCTTCGAGCTCCTTTGCAGCGTGCATTAGACCTTCGTACTGTCGTATCAGGGAAGAAGACATAGTGAAATGTCCTTTCTGCGAGGCTCTTCCTGTGAACTCCACTTCTGGAGCTCGTCTGCATCAAGAGAGCGTCCTATAGAAGCACTAACTACTGTAAAAGAAATGTGTTAAAGAAGCAAGCATGAGCACTAATAATTGCTAATATATAGTTTTTATAGTATAATTATATTACGTCTCAATAACTCGACCAAGGAAGGTGAGACATGATCATTTCATCAAAGGAATACCCCGGGTCATTCAATGGCGCCTGGGCAATGTATCTCAGTAGGGGTGAGCGTTTAGCGCTACGTATTCACCGGGTGCTGCGTCCGCGACGGCTGCTGTCGCTACTATTCGTTCTGGTTATGACGGTGAGCGCAGCGCTCATTATGTGGATGTTGTATGTCTATCATCTCGGCGATCATTTTGTACCGGTGTTCGGTGCGTTCGTCTTGGTGTTTTGGCTCATCTGGCTGGTGCCGTCGCGTGTTCAGTACGTGTTGGATAATGCTTGTGGAGATGGCCGAATCATACAGCCTCATTTACCTTACAGCATGCCGTACCGCTTTTTCGTCGCGAGTCTGGATGAACAGATGAGTGACATTGCACTGTGCGAGAATGTGATCACCATAGCCATTACGGAGTATCAGATGGCCATGCGGCAGAATGGCGATGATCCATACTGGTGGCATCGTGTTGATTGTCGCGGAGCGTGGAACGCACAGAAAGAAAAGTTCTTGAGTGGTGTTCGACAGCAGTGTGGCAGTGATACTCGAGCCCGCTGTGAAGTACGAATTGGCCTTTACGAGAAGAGTTTGGTCAATGTGCAGCGTTCAAGCGTCAACGCTCAGTGGACTCGTCTTAACAAGTTGCGAGAGGCCTTGACCGAGCAAATTTGTCGGTACGAAGATCTGACTGACTTGTTAGAGCAGGGCTCTGGATGAAGTAAGGTAACCTCCCAGAAGAGAGTAGGTGAGTGGTCATCAGCCCCTTAGTTGTTACAATGCGTAACGGCTAAGGGGCAATTTAATTATAAAAAGCGCAACTACCACAAAATTATATTGACAAAACATAAACACTATGATAATATACGAACATGGCAAAAAAGAAAACAAACACCACGCCCGTAGTTGTAGAAGAAACAGACGCAGCGGTTGCGACTATCGCAACGTATGATCAGACAGCGCAAGATTTTAAGAACGCCGTGCTGATTGTGTCGCTTATCGCAAATGCATTCATCTTGATCGGATGGATTACATTGCAGGCAACCACCATTTATGATGGTCAACTTGCGATGTTCCTATTTGCTCGCTAGTTATTCTACCTCTGTATGACACGCCTGTTATCCACAGATTTGTGGATAACAGGCGTGCTTTTGCGGTAAAAGTCAAAAATGGGGGTTGTAGTGGGTAGAAGTGGGTAGTATGATAAGTCCAGTGGCATACAAAAAACAAAAAGAACCACTACATTAAAAACCAACAACCAACCTCAGGGAAGGGAATACGGTGGCCAGTATAGATTATTTTGAACGGAAGCTTGATGATAAGCGTCGCCTGACGATACCATCCGAGCTGCGTGATGAATTTTCATCTGGTGTCGTCCTAACCAGGGGATTTGGTAAATACCTCCATATGTATCCTAGTGGCACCTGGGAGAATGAGGTAGAGCCTGAACTAAAGGGAAGTATTCTCGATGAAAGAATCGCTGACCTGAATGTTCGTTTTCGCCGAGGTAAGACCGACGCGGGGCTCGATGACAAACAAGGTCGGGTAACGATTGAGCAACATTTGCTTGACTATGCCGAGATCAACCGTGAATTAGTAGCCGTCAGGGCAGGCGCGTATTGGCGCATTATGAGCCCCGATGTAAACGACTAGTTCGCTTGTTGGCACCTTAACAATCTATTATCGAAGAAACACTCTCGAGATCAGCAATCTGGTAGTGAATGCGTGGAAAACTGTAGGAACCACAATTAGCGAAAAAAGACCTATCGTACCTTCCTTAAAACACACCTCCCAAAAAACTCCACCTCACACATAAGTCTCTCAACCGATATCCTCTATAGATAACTTGTTATCTCCTAACGATGTCGGACACTTATATACAAAAACAAACACACCAATGCGAAAACAAACAGCATTCATTACCAGGTTGGTGATCTCGAAAGACTACAGTCTACCCCCTAGGGGTGGTATACTATAGTTTTATGAGTATAAATGAACATCCACCACATCAATTACATGTTCCGGTTCTTCTAGAGGCAACGCTTGAAACGCTGCATCCTATTCAGGGCGAGAATTATCTTGATCTGACGGCGGGATACGGTGGTCATGCGCGGCGCTTTTTGGAAGTAACTGAAAATTTTTCGGATTCCGTTCTTGTTGATCGGGATAATTTTGCAATTGCAGAGTTGTCTGAGTTTAGTGAGAAGGGAGTGCGACTAATGCATACCGATTTTGCAAGTGCTGCCAAAGCGCTTGTTGATGAAGGGAAGCAATTTGACATTGTGTTATGCGATCTGGGGGTGTCGTCACCACAGCTCGACATCGGGCAGCGAGGGTTTTCTTTTAAAAGTAGTGGTCCACTGGATATGCGCATGGATCGGCGGCAGGAAGTGACAGCAGCAACGCTTGTTAACACCTATTCGGCCAAAGAACTTGTCGACATTATCGTACGATACGGCGAAGAGCCACATGGCTTTGCTCGTCGAATTACCGATGCAATTGTCGAACGCCGCAAACAGTCGCCATTTACGACAACCGAAGAACTTGCAGCACTGATAAAAGAGCAGTATCGTGGCAAATGGACAAAAGTTCATCCGGCCACACGCACCTTTCAAGCACTCCGTATTGCGGTCAACCAAGAACTCAAGCAGGTTGAAGATATGCTGCCGCTATTGCCTCGACTATTAAAGCCGGGCGGGCGAGTCGGTATCATCAGCTTTCATAGTCTGGAAGATCGTTTGGTGAAAACCTATTTCAAGGATCAGCGCGATGCTGGACTTGAGGCAGAATTGCAGATATTGACCAAAAAACCAGTCGACGGAGTCACTTACGATGTTCACAATCCGCGGTCACGTAGCGCCAAGCTGCGAGCTGCTGTGAAAAAATAAACAAATAGGAAAGGGTACAAAACATATGCCAATCCACATTCCAGTACAAAACGCATCAGTCGAACAAAAAATCACTGTCCGCGTTAAATAACTACGGTCGTGGTCGGTGAGTATTCTCGCCGGCCTACGCTAGGGTCATCCTTTTAGGGGATGGTATTAGCGTAGGCCTTTTCGCCACGCACCAATATAAACAAAACAATATCAACCATAAAAAACAAAAAGAACCACCACTATGTCATACACACGAACAGCGTCGTTCCAGAGCCGCCGCGGCAGCAACTGGAACCGAAACCAAAATACGGTCGCGTTTGCTTCGGCCATCAAATTGGGACCCGTCGCACATACAGTGATTATCGCTTTGATGATCACTGTGCTCGGATTGATTTATTTGACACAAGCAACACGCGCCACCGGCTATGACTATCAAGCACAAAAAATTGATAGTGAAATTGCCGAACTGCAAACAAAAAAGAGTGACCTCGAAGTAGAAAATGCTCGATTGACGTCTCTCGAAAACGTCAAGAGTAGTAGCGTTGCGCAGGCGACGACTGCACCTGCGGCGACCGATTACGCACGATAAATCACTGGCGCACTCATGAAACTCGAATTGCAACATGGAAGTCGAAGTAAAGTCCTGGCGGGATTTGTTATCGTATTGATGGCGACATTTATCGTCCGACTATTCTATTTGCAAATTATCAAACATGATAGTTATGTTGCTGAGGCTCAGCAGGAGCAGGTGAAACGTCTGACGATTCCGGCAAAGCGTGGCTTGATTTATGCAATGGATGGCGATAAGCCGGTGCAGCTTGTAATGAACGAAACGGTGTATACACTGTTCGCCGACCCGAAAATTATTGTCGATACAGACAAGGCGCTGGATACGATTCGTGCGGTTGCTGGTGGTAATATGCAGCCGCACGCTGACGATCTGATTAAAAAGCAAGACACGCGCTATCAGATTTTGGCAAAAAAACTGACGCGTAAACAAGCCGAAATGATTAAGGAAAAACGGATTGTCGGGCTGGGGTTTCAGGAAGAATCGCAGCGTGTATATCCTGAAGGAAATTTGGCTGCACAGACGCTAGGTTTCGTGAATGGTGAAGATAAAGGACAGTATGGTGTCGAAGGGCAGTTGAATAAGCGCTTGACGGGTACCGATGGGTTGCTGCAGTCAGTGACAGATGTCAGTAGCGTACCGCTGACAATCGGTAACAATAACATTAATCGTCCGGCCAAAGATGGCGATAACATTGTGCTGACGATTGATCGCAACGTGCAGTCATACGCCGAAAAAGCTCTGGCAAATGGCATCAAAAAAGCCGGTGCAAAAAAGGGTAGTGTGATTGTGATGGATCCGCAGACGGGACGAGTCATGGCAATGGCAAATCTGCCAACATATAATCCTGCTGAGTTTTCGAAAGTGACTGACGCGGCGGCGTTTAATAATGCTGTTGCGACAATTCCATACGAAGCCGGCTCGGTGATCAAAACAATGACGGTGGCAACAGGCATTGATAAAGGTGTCATTCGACCGGATTCGACATATGTTAATACTGATAGTATTAACGTTGGTGACAAGGTAATCAAAAACGCGACCAAAGGTCAAACAGGCACTATCACGATTCAACATGCACTCGATTATTCATTGAATACTGGTATGGTGACGGTTGCAGAACGACTCGGCAACGGCACGATAAATAGGCAGGCGCGTGAGACGATGTATGACTATTTTCATAATCGCTTTGGGCTGGGTTCGGTGACGGGTCTGGAAGTAGCGGGTGAGGCGGCCGGTGATATCTTGTCGCCAGATTCACCGGGTGGTAACGCTGTGCAGTATGCGACAATGTCGTTTGGACAGGGAATGAATGTGACGATGGTACAGGTGGCGGCGGCGTTTAGCGCATTGGTGAATGGCGGAACATATTACAAGCCAACTGTGGTTGGCGGCATGATGGACACTGATAATGCGACGTTTACGCGCACGCAACCCGTGGTAGAGCGCAAGAACGTTATTAGCCCCGAAACTTCAAATAAGGTTCACGCGATGGTGCATGCTGCTCGTGCCAAATTTTATAGCAGTATCGACAAGAAAGGATATGATGTTGGCGGCAAGACCGGAACATCACAGACGCTGGTTAACGGTCAGTATGTTGACGAGCAGACCGTGGGAACATATTTGGGGTATGGTGGTGACGATACGCCAAAGTATGTCATAATGGTGCAGGTATCGGGCAAGGGCCTCAATCTCGAAGGTGGCAAGCATGCCATGCCGATTTTTACCGACATATCAAACTGGATGATTGATTATATGAAATTGCAGCCAAAGGAATAAACAACATGCATACAGGATTATTTGAGCAACTGACGACCGAGCTACTGAGTGTTTTTTTAATTAGTGTCATCGCGTTTGTGGTGGCAATGATATTAACGCCTGTGTATACCACTATGGCCTATCGTTACAAGTTCTGGAAAAAACAGCGTGACACCAGCACAACAGGCGAGAAACTACTCGTATTCGTAAAGTTGCACAAAGAAAAGTTCGAACGCAATATTCCAACAATGGCGGGAATGATCGGTGTTGTTGCGATTACGGGCGTGACCTTGGCGATGAACTGGGACCGCGCACAGACGTGGTTGCCACTTGCCGCGCTGATTGGTGGTGGTATCGTGGGGTTGATTGACGATGTTATTAATATTAGAGGGCAGGGGACTGGCGTGGCCGGGATGCGTTCAAGTGTCAAGTTTTTGATGATTACACTGTTGGGTATCGCGCTCGGCTGGTGGTTCTTTAATAATATTGGCGTGACTGCCGTTCATGTGCCGTTTATGGGTGATTTGGCACTGGGCTGGTTGATTATTCCTGTCTTTGCGTTTGCAGTAGTGGCAACGGGGAATGCCGTTAACATTAGCGACGGACTTGATGGATTGGCTGGCGGCCTGTTGGTAGCCAGCTTTGGTGCATTTGGCATGATTGCGCTGTTGCAGGGGCAGTTTATGTTGGCTGGATTTTGCTTTACCGTCGTGGGCGCGCTGCTGGCATATCTATGGTTCAATATTTACCCAGCACGGTTCTTCATGGGTGACGTCGGTAGTTTCGCGTTTGGTACTAGCCTTGGTGTTGTCGCGATGATGACCAACTCATTTTTCTTGATTCCAGTTATTGGCGTGCTATTCGTTGTAGAGGCTGGTTCAAGCGCGATTCAAATTTTTAGCAAACGTGTGTTTAAACGCAAAGTGTTCATCTCGGCACCGATCCATCATCATCTCGAGGCAAAAGGCTGGCCCGAGGCAAAGGTGACGATGCGCTTTTGGGTAATAGGTGCAATTGCCGCGTTTGTCGGTGTACTGGTGGCGCTAGCGGGTGGTCATATCACAGGATTTGGAGGCTAATCAATATGCGATCGGGTGGGCGAGCAGCGGCTAGGAGGATTGGAGACGCAACACGTTCGGTGGGTATGGTTGTACGTCGCCACCACCCGGATTATCAGATCGTACTATATATGGGGTTACTGATGTTGATTGGGCTCGTGGTGATGTATGCCATTGGGCCGCAGCGCGCGAACTTTTTGAATACGACTGAAGGCGCTGACCTATACAGTAATAGTTACTTCTTTATCAAACAGACGGTTAGTTTGTTGTTGGCGCTGGCAACATTTGGCGCCATGGCGTCGATACCGTACGCACTGGTGGCAAAGCACGCGGGAAAGCTGCTAGTGATGGCATTTGTTGCCTGTGCACTACTGGTGTTTTTGGGGAATATGTTACACGTTGATGCGCTGACGCTTTGTACTAAGGGTGCGTGCCGTTGGTTTGTTGTACCGGGGTTAGGGACAATTCAGCCAGCCGAGTTTTTAAAATTTAGCGTGCTGATTTTTGTAGCGGGATTCTTGGGTATTCGCTCACAGCAAGGCGCGGTCAACGATACGCACAAAACATTAATCCCGATTGCGACAATTACCGGTATTGCGATGCTGTTCGTGATTTTCTTGCAAAAGGATATGGGGACAGGTATCTCGCTCGTAGCAATTTTGGTAACGATGATGGTGATGGCGGGTATCAAGTGGCGCATTTTGGGGATGATTTTTGCGGGGCTTGTGCTGGCTGGAGTATTGCTCATTTTGGTGGCGCCGCACCGTATGGAGCGCGTCGCGACATTTTTTAACGGCGATAGTACGTCAGTTGATGATCCAAGCGGCTATCATATTTCGCACGCCAAAATTGCCATTGGTACTGGCGGTATTGCCGGGGTAGGGATTGGTAACAGTGTGCAGGCGTCAGGCTATTTGCCAGAATCGATTAATGACTCGGTGTTTGCGATTATGGGCGAAACGTTTGGCTTTATTGGGTTGACGGGTATTTTGGCACTGTTTACAGCGCTGCTGCTACGACTGCTAAAGGTTACAGATCATCTGGTTGATTTGCGCATGCGACTGCTGGTGGCGGGTGTATTTGGCTGGCTGGGGTCACATGTGATTTTGAATGTGGCGGCAATGATTGGTATTTTTCCGCTGACTGGTATTACGTTGCCGCTACTGAGTTTTGGCGGGACGAGTATGATATTTATTGCCGGCGCGTTGGGATTGGCGTTCCAGCTGTCGCGTTATACGGTATTTGGTAGTAAACTAGAAGAATATAATGAAGAAACAACGAATACTAGCAGTCGGCGGGGGGTCGGGCGGACACGTTACGCCAGTCGTCGCCGTACTTCGTGAATTAATCAAGGCCGAGCCCGACAGCGATATTCGCATATGGTGTGATCGTGCATTTGCACCTCAGGCCAAGAATATTATGGCGGGGTTTGATTCAACGATTCGTGTCGATACGATTATTGCCGGCAAACTTCGTCGATATCATCATCTTACTTTTTTACAACACTTTACGATACCATCAGTTTTATGGCCGAATCTTCGTGATATGTTTCTGGTGCTCGTTGGGGTAGTGCAGAGTGTGATTAAGCTTATTATATGGCGTCCGAACGTGGTATTTACGAAGGGTGGGTATGTTTGCCTGCCAGTTGGCTGGGCGGCACGGTTGCTGCGTATTCCGCTGGTGATTCATGATAGTGACGCGCATCCAGGCCTAACAAATCGATTACTGGCGCGTCAGGCGACGTTTATTGCGACGGGTGCACCGCTGGAGTACTATCCGTACCCCACAAGTAAGTCTCGGTATGTTGGTATTCCGATTGCTGATCGCTTTTATCCGCGGACTCTCGAGCAACGTCATGAGTTAAAGCAAACGATTATTGGCGATGTGGCACGGCCGCTTGTAGTGGTAACTGGTGGCGGCTTGGGTGCGCGAGTACTAAATGACGAAGTAGTGCAGCATCTCGATCAGTTTCTTGATATGACAAATGTAATCTTGATTTCGGGAAATGATCAGTACGAGGAACTACGTACGATTGTGCCAGCGGATACCGCGCACTTTCAGCTGCGTGCATTTGTGTCAGAAGGCATGGCCGAAATGCTGGCAGCAGCAGACGTGGTAGTGTCACGAGCTGGAGCGACAACATTACTTGAATTGGCGGCGCTGGCAAAACCGACGATACTCGTGCCAAATGGTCGACTGACAGGTGGTCACCAGCTAAAAAACGCTGCCGTATATAGCGACAAGCAGGCGGTAGTCGTCGTCGATGATGAATCGTTTGGTGTAAGTGGCCGTTCGACATTGGTTGATGCAGTAAAGCAAGTGCTTGACGATCCGCAGCAACAGGCGCAATTAGCCAAGGCGATTCATCAATTTGCGCGTCCCGAGGCAGCCCGTGACATGGCTGCAATGATACAAAAAGCCATCGAAAAGCCGGCTTAATCTGATACAATCATAAGTACTATGCGCATGTTCTCGTCGAGGAAGTCTAGGAAAGTTACGCCACCGCGTCGACGGGTTTCTACTGCGCGAACGTCGGATATCGAAACAGAAACGGCATCACTTGATGGAGCGGTAAAGTTTCGCCGTAATCGCACCCTGACTGGTAGTTTGTCGCCACGAGTAACGAGTGCTAGCGAACATAACGCTGACCTACGGTCGCCACGCGTGCACGCGCATGATTTGACGCGGCTACGTCGTCGCATTGGCGGTATATTGGGTATTGTTCTTGGCGTGTCGATTGTACTTGTTGTGGTGCTGTTTCAGTTTACGGCCCGACCGGCAGTTGTGGCGGCCGATGGCTCGGTCGCGCTGGACACTCCTCGATACGAAAAAGTAATTGATAATTATTTTGGTCATCATCCCATTGAGCGTATTCGCCCAATATTAAACGAAACACGTCTCAATGAATATATGAGCCGTATGTTACCCGAGGTAGCTATGGTGCACGCGGTAGGATCAGCGGGACTTGGCGAGAGTCAGTTTACTGTGGCGGTGCGCCGACCAGTTGTTAGTTGGATGATCGGTACTAATCAGTACTTTGTCGATGCGACCGGCACGTCGTTTAAAAAGAATTATTATGATATTCCTAATGTCAAAATTGTTGACCAGAGCGGTGCGCGTGATGCCGATGGTGGCACAATTGCCAGCAGCCGATTCCTTAATTTTGTGGGACGTACGGTATCGATCGCCAAGGATCATCAGCTGGTTGTTGAGCAGGCGATTATTCCTCCCAATACGACACGCCAGATCGAGATTCGTGTAAAAGGCTATGACTATCCGATTAAACTATCGCTTGATCGCTCGGTGGGGGAGCAAGTAGAAGACGCGGGACGAGCGCTTGTGTATTTTAAGGGTAAGGGGGTAACCCCATCGTATGTCGATGTTCGGGTCCCAGGCAAGGCGTTCTATAAGAGTTAATACAGAGACTAGGGTACGAGAGAGGAGTTCGCTCCTCTTTTCTTTTTGTTCTATTTTTGTTCTATATGATTTTGTTGAGTACTCAAAAAAACTATATTAAAATATCAAAAATACAAAAAAGCAAATAGGGCATAATTGAGGAAAAGAGGGTAGTAGGTAACAAAGTAGAAGAAAAGCAAATGGCGGTAGCGAGCTGCATGCGTATTGTGGAAAACCCGTGAATGGTCAGATATTTCACACAGCGCATGATTATCATCATCGTTAGCGTATGTTGTATCAAAGTACAATCTGCCGAGTGAATCGTCGCACGTAAGGTATGAATGGTACGCATGAGTAGCTT
>JASLCP010000012.1 GCA_030151825.1 Candidatus Saccharimonadales bacterium | reverse complement strand
ATGTGTAATCATCTCTATTTTATGTATATACTGACGTAAAAGATATATTGTGCGACGTAAGATATATTCATCAAAGATGATTGTGTATGCCGTGGTTTTTGATATGTTTTGGCTGATCATTATGTTTATGTTATTTTCAATTACAACACCCTATTTATTTGTCACTACGTTCATCATAGTCTCTATCGTCGTCTATACGTGTTTTCTACGTTTTCGACGTGTTTTTGTAAATCAGATCCAGATTCCTGACTGGATGCTCAAGATGTTATCGTCGATAACGGTTGACATTGAGCTTGAACAAAGGTCGATAAGGATATAGAAAATGTTCTATTTTTGTTCTATATTCTTTCACTGACATAGGTTTGTAGTGCCTTTAGTGTACTGCTTTGGATGAGATAAAGCAGCTTATGATTTTCTAGCGGATCTGCAGATGGCCTTGGCCGTCGCGTTTTTCGGCGATAGTCTTTGGCCTTGTGTCGAGTGATTTTGGTTCAGCGGGCTTTGCCGTGGTGGCAGGTGCCGGCGACTTTACTGGAGTGGTGGCGGTTTTCTTTGGTGTATCGGTATGATGAATACGGAGTTTCGTAGGGTCTTTGGTGGCTGGCGTTTCCTTTGGTGTAGACGGTGCGCTCTTCTGCTCAGTCGTCGGCTTTGCTGCAGGAGTAGAGACTTTTTCTGCAGGCTTTTCAGGCGCCGTGGAGGCGGTCTCTGGTGTAGTTTGTTGAGAGACGGTCTCGCCCTCCCCTGTTGGTTTTTTACGCTTACGGGTGCGTGTACGCTTTTTCTTGGCTGGCTGCCCTTCGGTGGCAGTGGGCACGTCGGGTGTGGTGGTAGCTGGGGCGGGAGCTGCTGCAGGTTTTTCAGCGGATGTGGTGGCCGGCTTTGCTGGGGTACCCTCGCCTACTATGACGGTAGGTTTATTTGGTGCCGGTTTAACAGCTTGCGCACCAGCATCAACTGGCCATTGCTTGGCCTGAGCGGCGGATTGTGGTTTTTTCTTTTGCAAGTTCTCTGGTGGCTGGATTGATTCCGAAATTTCGCGCTCGATATCTTCACGGCTGCGGCTGTAGTGTAAGCGGGTATTTTCGACAATAGCGGCAGTGTTATCGGTCTGTGGCGGCGGTAGCTCAAGTGTACGAGCGCTGAAGGCCGGTGTCTTCTCTCCCTCAATAACCATGTTGATAACAAAGTTACGGTTAGCCATCTGCAAGAGGTCGTTGGCTTCGAATTGCGGCTCGAATTGCTTGACTAAAATCGGTGCGTCGTCGGCTGACACGCGGAAGGTAATCATCGTACCGACGTTACCAAAGACGGCGTCGCGTACGGTGTCGTTCATCTGTGAAATATACTGGTTGGCGACTGTCAGGTTAAGGCCATATTTACGCGCTTCGGACAGAATGGTCGCGAATGAATCAGTAGCGAAGTTTTGGAACTCATCCACGTAGAGATAGAATGGTCGGCGATCTTTGATGTTTGGGATATCAGATCGGGACATGGCGGCAAGCTGGATTTTGGTGACGAGGAATGAGCCGAGGATACCAGCGTTATCTTCGCCAATCAAACCTTTGGACAGATTGACAATGAGGATTTTACCTTCGTCCATCATCTGTCGGATATTAAAGGTCGATTTAGGTTGGCCGATGATATTACGAATGACAGGGTTGGCGGTAAAGGCACCAACTTTGTTGAGGATTGGCGCGATGGCTTCAGCCTGGAACTTGTCGGTCCAGCTGTTGAACTCGACCGCCCAGAACTGCAGAACGACGGTATCTTGGCAGTACGTCAGTGTTTCTTTACGGAATTTTTTGTCGGTCAGCATGCGGGTAATATCGAGCATGGTGGTTTCGGGTCGGTCCAGCAGCGCGAGGATGGTGTAGCGGAGGATGTATTCGAGTCGGGGTCCCCAGCTTTCGGCAAACATACGTTTGAGTACACCGATGACCTCTGAGCTGATATTACTTTTCATTGATGGATCATAGACCTCAAGAGGGTTGAAACCTAACGGATGTGCTGTGTCTGACGGGTTAAAATACACAACGTCTTTTATACGGGATGCCGGGATGAATTTCATGTTGTCGACGGCAAAGTCGCCGTGTGGATCGATAATGGCGTAGCCTTGGTTATGGAAGATGTCGCTGAGTGCGAGCAGTGCTAAGGTGCCAGACTTACCTGCTCCGGTCTGTCCGATGATGTACATGTGACGCGAGCGATCATAGCGCAACATACCAAACTGGTGGTTGATACCACGGAAATTAGTCAGGCCGAAAGCGCTGATGTTTTCGTCAATGGCATTATTGCCAGTAATGACAGGTAGTTTTGCTGGTGGCTCGGCGGTCTTGGTGCTGGCCCAGACGATGTTTGGTGTTTCGACATTGGTATGTGGCAAGTGAAAGACTGAGGCAAGTTCTTCGATGTTGAGAATATAGCCTCGGTCGATGAATAGACGTGAACGATATTTGGCTAGGTCGTCGCTTTTAAAGCTGGCGCCGGTGATCTTGAAACCGTTGAGGTTGGTGCTGTTGTATTGTTTGAATGTACCGACAATTGCCTGCATGCGCAGTTTGGCGTTGGTTGAACTGTCGCCAAGGTATGCAAGGCGAATCTTGACTTGATAGCCAAGTTTGGTGGCCTTTTTCTCGGCCTCTGAGATGCGTGTTTTGTCACGCTCGGACAGCTCTTTCGGTGCTGCCGACCCTCCTGCTCCTTGCTCTGGTGGTTTCCAGAATGCTTCGAGTAGTCCAAATAACCATTTGACATCAAAGCCACGGCCATCGGTGAGGAAAGCAAAGGGACTGCCGCCGCCCTTGACGGTTTGAATCCAGCGGTCGGATGCTTTATGCCAATCGTCAGCAACAGGGCGGACCAGTACCTGTACCCATAGCTCTTCACCGGTTGATTCAAGCTTGGCGAGTGTACCGGTGATACCTGCAAGCGGGTCGACTTCGAAACTTTGGAATGTTTTGATCGGTAGGAATTCGCTGGCGGTGAGATTAATTTCGCTGGTATACGTGACGCTGTGGTCTCGTTCGTGCGTGACGTAGTCTTCGTCGGCCTCGTGGATCTGTACGGTCGGATACTGAGCGTAAATTTGGCCTTCGACAAAACTCTGCAGTGTTTTTGGTACCCAGACGTAAAAGCGGATTTGGCCGTTGACCGAAGCAATTTCAAAGCTGAGGTGTTCTTGGATTCCCCCATTGAGTTTGAGCTCTTGCTTGTCGCGAAGAATACCGTGCAGGCTGGCAAAGAGCTGCTCGGCGGCCATTTCGGACTTGTCATTGGCTTTTGGGATTTCGAGTACGAGTAAGGTACTTTCGATGGCTTTGATTGAGTCAATACGCTGATAATTCTTCCAGGTGAGGTAGCCTAAAATGACTACGACGGGGACCCAGACGTACCAGGAAAGAAGGAGACCGATAATTGAGGAGATAAGTTCCATAATTGTACCTTTATTGTCGCACTTTGCGCACGGTGGTGCAAGGTGGTGACATATACTTTAATTATAGCATAAATATAATAAAAAGTAAAGCTACGCTGGCACGGTACGCGGTATATGTACGGTGTCGGCGTAGCTTTACTTTGGGTCTCCCCTATTCTGCTAATGCGTAGGTTGCCTTAGCGACGCGTTTGAACTGCGGTTTGCTTTGCAGGTTCAATAGAATAGTCGTTTCTTTCACTTGGCGGTTTTTGAGTACCAGTCGTACGATTTCGTCGCGGTGCAAGGGCTCTGGAGATTTGCGTAGGATGTCTGCGATGGTATCGGCGACAGTACCCTTGCTATAGCCCCAGCTGTCAAGGGCGTAGATACCCCGGCCGATCAAAACAAAGCGCTTGTCTTTGATGAGTTCGTTGTGGATTGCCTGTGTGGTGACATTTTTGCGGCTAAAGTTGCTATCCTTGATGGCGCTAGCGATTTCAGAAAAGTGTAGTGGTTTACCGTTTTCGGCCAAGATGACATAGATTTTGTCGCGGATGTTCTTTGGATTAACGGTTGGCCATTTATTGAGACCCCAAACGTCCTTGAGGTGCGACAGATGCTTGCTGACGCTCGCTAGAGCGCGAACGATTGATGGGTGTTCGTAGCTAAGCTTTTCGTGCAGCTGTTCGATAGTGATTGGTTCACCGTGCTTTTTGATGAGTTTGACAATATCGTCGATTTCGCTCTTTAGTTTCTTCTCGTCACCATATTGAGCGATGCCAACGCTGAGACGGTAGTTGTCGTTTTCGTTGACCACGGTCAGTTGTGGAGCAAGTTCGGCGATAAATGCCACGCGAGCACGTTTGAGATTGGTCGCACCCTTGTCAAAGCGATCAGTTAGGTCGACAACCGTTGCCAGACGCCCCATTTCAGAGAGTTCGCGGACAAAGGCTTTTTCGACGACAGCTACTGAAGGGATTTTGCCATCTTCTGTTGCGATCTTAAGGCGGATAAGGATGGCCTTTTCAAGCTGACGAACACGTTCACGAGTGATGCCGAGTAGCTCACCAATCTGTTCGAGCGTTTCTTTGCGATCATACAACCCAAAGCGACGCGTGATAATTTCTCGCTCACGATCTTGGTCGATAGCAGATAGAATTGACTCAATTGTCGCATCAATATCCACCATTGATTCAGTACTGTTCACTGCCTTGGGCGCATCGCTCATAATAACGGTTTCTTCCTCTCTGCCTCACCTCAGAATTATTTAACTATTTCAACTTGTTATTCATTATAAAACAAATATATTATAATGTCAAACACTTTTTAATTTACGAAAAAACAACGGTCATTGCTACTGTTGATGTTGTTCGTGAATACCCTCGTATGAGATAGACAGGCTATTTATTTTCTCTCGAGTATCTTGATTATAGCATGAAATAGACGTTGTTAGTAAAGAGTGTTTTTAGACTTTTTATAAATTGACTATTATGGACTGATGTCTATACAGGGGTTAGGAAATATTTTATACGCTAGAGATAGCGCTTATGCGCGGACAATTTAAAACCGCCAAGAGAGCCGAAGTGAGAATATTATTCTCAAACGACGGGTCTCTTGGCGGTAATGGATCTTCGTGTGCGCGCTCATGATGCGAGTCGCACCCCTTCCCATTGCTGGTGGGCTATCATGCTTATCCCACGAGCTTCTGGCGGGCACCGTAGACGAACAAGACACCGACGAAACCGAAGGCCAGGGTCCAAACGGTACCCCAGGTCCACAGAACGTCCCAGTGCCAGCCGACGAATGCCATTGCTGCGTGATGCCCCATGACAACGCCCGCCACGAGCAGCACCATGCCCACGAACCAAACGAGGGCAGCAACCACCTTCTCCATTTTACTCACCCCCTTATGGGAGGACGGGGACTCTCGGGAAGAGAATCCAGTATTCGTTATGATAGTCCTATTTTGCGTAAAGTCAAGCAAAATTATTTTTTAGCGCGGGCTGTGCGCTTTTTGGCGGGGGCTTTTTTGACCGGTGTTTTCTTGGTAGCTGTACCTTTACGGGCAAAGCGGCCTTTGGCAACCGGCGCATCGACAATCAATTGCTTGGCTTGTTCGTGGGTAATGGTCTTGGGGTCGGTATCCTTCGGAAGCTTGGCGTTTTTCTTGCCATCCGTCACGTAGGGACCATAGCGGCCGTTCAGGACTTTGACGCCATCACCAAAATCAGCAATGTTCTTCTCTGCCTCGGCCTTGAGTTTGGCGGCATACAGTTCGAGCGCTTTTTCGAGCGTGATCGTGTGCGGATCTTCGGGTTTGATACTAACGAAGAGTTTATCAACTTGGATGTAGGGGCCAAAGCGACCGACATTTGCCTTGATGTCTTTACCGTCAGCGGTCTGTCCGACGATACGTGGCAGTTGGAAGGCGTGCAGAGCTTGTTCGAGGGTGACCGTTTCGATCTTTGCCCCAGCAGGCAGGGGTGCAAACTTTGGTTTGTCTTCGTCTTCGGTAGTGCCGAGTTGGAGCATGGGACCATAGCGGCCAAAGCGTGCAAAGATTGGCTTGCCGGTCTTTGGGTCGATGCCGACTTCTTTGTTGGCGCCCACAGTACTGCGATCGATACCGCCAGATTGGACGATGAGGTCGTGGAATGGTGTATAAAACGCTTTGAGCATGGCATTTCGCGCCAATTTGTCTTCGGCGATGCGGTCGAATTCTTGCTCGACGTTGGCAGTAAAGTCGTAGTCGACGACCTGGGTGAAGTGGTCGGTCAAGAAGTCGGCGATAAGTTCGCCAGATGGAGTTGGGACGAGTTTGCCGCGGTCGGAGCCGGTTTTTTCTGTCACGATATGGCGCGAGACGCCGTTAGTGACGCTTATTTCCTGATCGCTCTCAGCTCCTGACGTGTCCTCAGGCGCTGTTCGCTCGTCTGCGGTGGTAGCGGGTGGATATGACAAGATAATGACTTCGCGTGGCGTGCCTTCCCCTTCTCCTTTGATGACGTAGCCGCGGGTTTGCACGGTGTCGATGATGGTGGCGTAGGTTGATGGGCGGCCGATACCGAGGTCTTCGAGTTTTTTGACCAAGCTTCCTTCGGTGTAGCGGGCTGGCGGGCGGGCAAAGGTTTGGCGGGCGGTGACTTCATTGAGACTTAGTGTGTCGCCACTGGTGACGGCTGGCAGGATGGCATCTTCTTTTTTGTTGGTGCCATAGACTTTGAGGAAACCGTCAAAAACGATGACTTCGCCCTTTGCCTCAAACTGTTTGTCGCTGGTTGAGACAGTGACGGTAATCGTGGTTTTCTCGAGTTTGGCGGGCGCCATTTGGCTGGCTAAGGTGCGAGTACGAATGAGATTATAGAGTTTTTGGTCGTACTCATTACTACTGCCCTGCTCGCGGCGCATATCGGTGGGACGGATAGCTTCGTGGGCCTCTTGGGCGCTTTGATTTTTGGTTTTGAACTGCCGAACTTGTGAGTACTCGGCGCCGTAGGTGCTGGTAATAAACTCTTTGGCAGCTGCGATGGCCTGCCCTGACAAGTTAGTGCTGTCGGTACGCATATAGGTAATGCGGCCTTCTTGGTAAAGTTTTTGGGCGCTGGCCATGGTGGCTTTAGAACCAAAGCCGAGGCGTGAGTTAGCTGTTTGCTGCAGGGTACTCGTCGTGAATGGCGCGGCCGGACTACGTGTACCAGGACTCTTGGTGATGTCCGATACAGTAAAAGTGGCACCTGCCAGGCTTTCGAGGAATTTCTGAGCTTCGGCTTCGCTGTCGAATTGTTGTGGGAGTTCGGCTTTGATTTCTTCGCCTTTGTGGGTAAACAGCGCAACAACTTTAAAGGTCGACGAGCCGGCAAAGGCGGTGATTTCGCGTTCACGCTCGACTAATAATCTGACAGCTGGGCTTTGTACGCGGCCAGCTGATTTGCCGCCAGGGACTTTTTGCCAAACGACAGGACTCAGTTCGAATCCCACGATACGATCGAGGATTTGGCGCGCCTGCTGTGCTTGTACCAGATTCATATCAACGGTGCGCGGATGAGCGATGGCCTCTTCGATGGCCGATTTGGTGATTTCGTGAAAGACAATGCGTTTAGTTGTTTCGGGATTTAGCCCTAGTACTTCACATAAATGCCAAGCGATCGCCTCTCCTTCGCGGTCACCATCGGTTGCCAGCCAGACATTGGCAGCGCCAACGGCTTTGACGTTCTTTTTGAGTTCGGTAATAATTTTGCGCTTTTCGGGATCAACTTCGTATTGTGTTTTGAAACCATTTTTGACGTCAATCGGTGGTGTACCATCGGTTGTTTTTTTGACGATTGAGCGAATATGCCCCACGCTTGAGAGGACATGGAAATCACTACCAAGGTATTTCTCGATGGTTTTTGCTTTGGCGGGGCTCTCGACAATGACTAGGTTTTTGCTCATAAATATATAATGTATCGTGCTTATGGTGTGCTCTATTTAATAAAACACAGTGGCTGATTGTATGCAAATAATACTCGGTCGTCAAGACTCAAAAGAAAAAGCGGGTCAATTACCATGGTAATTGACCCGCTTGGCGGGTTGAGGTTAGCCGACGATTCGCATTGCAGCGAAATCGTGGAACTCGATGTTCCGGTCGAGGACACGGATGAGCGTCGTACGAACCTTCTCTTCGACGGCATCGTACCACACGGTGTCGACGTCCATGAGGATGGTAATCGACGATGCGAAAGTGCCGCTGCCAGCCGGACGTGCCGTGTCGACATCGACTTCCCGGATGCCGTCGATCTTTGACAGCTGTTCGTCGATGACTACCGGATCACCGTGCGACTTGCACGGATCAAGCTCCAGCGCAACGGTCGTGGCGGTATCGTCGATGGCAACGACGACGTGTTCAATGTCGTTCATCATGATGGTGCTACCCCTCTGATTGTACCTGCCAAGCTACGTCATAGCGGCAGGTAGTGGCGGTGATACGTCGTTGTATCGCCGATCGCATACTACTGCTACGATAGTGACATTTTAGCACAAACGTATTAAAAAGTCAATAGCTACCTTAATGTCCATTGGTTGCCACCGAGACTTCGAATGACTCTGCTAATCTCCATCATGGTGATTTCAGTGGCAAATTGGCTCGCGCTGACACCTGTTTGGGCAATCAGTTGGTCGCCGTCACGGACACCTGACTGTAATAAGGTAATGATATGTGATTGGAGGGTATTATCGCCCAGTGGCAAGATGGTCTGAGGAGACAATAACTGGGGCGCGATGACTTCAAGAACGTCAGCTATGTCGATGACAGGATTGGCACCTTGTCGTAGTAGGCGATTGCAGCCAGCGCTCAGGGGGCTGGTGATATTACCTGGGACGACAAAAATATCCCTGCCTTGTTCAAGGGCGTGTCCGGCGGTATTGAGTGTGCCGCTGCGAGCCGCCGCCTCGGTAATAATGACGGCGTCGGCGAGGCCGCTAACGAGGCGATTGCGCTCTAAAAACCGGTGTTGGCCCGGTGGCGTGCCCGGCTCGTACTCGCTGATGATTGCCCCGCCCCCTGCGACGATATCGTTTCCTAATTGCCGATGTGTGGACGGATACAGGGCGTCGAGCCCATTGCCGAGTACCGCAATCGTCGTACCGCCGGCCTCTAGCGCTGCTCGGTGGGCGAAACCGTCAACCCCTAGTGCCATGCCACTGATAATCACAATTCCCCTTTTGGCGAGGTCGTAGGCTAGCCGTTCGGTGACTTCCCGGCCGTACGCGGTGGGTTTGCGTGTGCCGACAATAGCTACCGCTGGACGGCGCTGGTCTGGTAGTGTTCCAAGGTAATATAATGTTTTAGGTATAAGCGCAATACTCGTGATAATCTGAGTAAATTTATTGTCTTGGGGTGATAATTGATTGATTTTCATCGTATTTGTGTTAAAAACTGTTGACATAAAGTCAAATCTGTGCTAGTATGAGACATGATTGATCGAGATTCTGTCCGATCAAACGCACCTTATACCCCCTATTCTAACTTATGTTAGGTTGTTTGCAATGTTTCTTTAAAGTAATCTACCCTCCACTTTTCAGAATTAGCTCACAATTATGTGATCTTGACCGTACATTGCAAGCATACTAACCCCTTTAACTAACCCTTTTTCAAAGGCGGACCTTTTTTCGAGGACTATCCAGTAGTGACCATCTGGTCAGGCGCACACCTTATGGAGTTTTGGTGCTGACGCTTCCAAGAGAGGATGCCCGGGTGGGTTGAAGGGTCAAATAGCGTCAGGTGATGCCCACCCTTACCTGGCGCTTTTTGATTGGAAAAAAATATCAAATAAAACAACACGCCAATGACTTGGCGGGACTTATGTTTGACAGGGATTGGCTACGAGAGTTTGATCGTTCCCGGGGTGGTCAAGTGCGGTAGCTGTTCGATGATGCGCTGGTGCGCCCAGCCGAGGTTCCATTCCTTGCGAGGGATTTCTTCACGAAGATATACCATTACGGCAGAGCCTCGGTAGTGAGCCGTGCCAAGTCCGATACGCCCGTCCGACGAAAGATAAATATCTCTCACGCCGCTGGGGGCATAAACGTCGAGCACCTGAACACGTGCCCAGTATTCTTTCTCTCTGGGAGCTGACTGCCACCATCGACGACCGGTTTGGTTGCGAACTGGCCAGCAGCCCTGCTGGTGTTGTTCGATGGTCTGGCGTGCGTCTTCGCAGAGGCGTTCTTTGAAGCTGTCCATGAAAGCTCCTCAAATAAGATATCCTGTCAAACTCCATTTTGGAGAGTCACAGGTTGGATTGCTCCGGTTTGCCGACTCTCGACAAAACTATATTTATTATACCATTAAATGTACATTAAGCGAACGTCAAAAGATAGCCGCTAATGTACTGCCGGGATGATATAGTAGAGACAATGCATAAACATCACCCACTTCGTATTTTCTGGTTGTCTGGACTCATAACTATTTTGCTTGGTATTCTTGTTGGCGTTGTCGATGGGATTGTGGGACTTTGGATATTCACTATTTTGGTGGTTCTAGAAGTGACGTTGAGCTTTGATAACGCCGTGGTCAATAGTAAAGTACTCGCCACGATGTCGCGGTTTTGGCAGATGATATTCCTGACGGTCGGTATCTTCGTGGCGGTATTTGTGGTGCGATTTTTACTGCCTGTGGTGATTGTTCAGGTAGCGAGCGGGCTTGGCTTTATGGAAGTCGTGCAGCTCGCACTTAATGACGCCCATCGCTATGGCGAAGTACTCCATACGGCGGCACCGATGATCGATGCTTTTGGCGGTGCGTTCCTTTTGATGGTCGCACTGAGTTATTTCCTCGATAGTCGCAAAGAGATTCACTGGCTAAAGGGAATCGAACCGTGGCTGGCGCGAATGGGTCAGCTGGATAATATGCGGGTCAGCTTGATGCTGGTGCTGGCGGCGGTACTCTACTTTACGGTCGGTGAAAAATACCAAGAGGTGGTGCTGGTCTCGAGCGTATTGGGAATCGTGTTGCACCTTGCGTTGGGGTTGCTGGAGTCGGCGTTTGCGTCGCATCAGTCGGGGTCAACGGGCAAAAAAGTGAGTTCTATTCGTGCAAAAACGGGTATGGCGGCACTAGCCAGCTTTGCTTATCTGGAAGTACTGGACGCGTCATTTAGCTTTGATGGCGTGATTGGTGCGTTTGCGATTACCTCAAGTGTACTGCTGATTATCGCCGGACTTGGTGCGGGAGCAATTTGGGTGCGATCGTTGACGGTATATTTGCTGCGAACAGGGACTTTGACAAAATATCGCTATCTGGAGCATGGTGCGCATTGGGCGATTTTGGCGCTGGGTGCGGTGATGATGATCAAATTATATGGTGTCGAGCTGCCAGAGTGGTTTGTGGGCGGTTTGGGGCTGATATTTGTGACGACAGCGGTGGTGAGCTCAATTCTTGAGAAACGACGCTTTGACCGACAAAATATTGACAAATAAGTATTAATTGTGGTATAATATAACAACATAGTCAGACGGCTATGGTTCATTCACATGTCTTTATAAAAGACAACGAGACAGAAATGAGAAACTGATGGCAATGCTGAAGACGGCCGATAGTCGGCTAGCACGCTGGTCGGACGAGGTGCTGCAGCGCGGTAATAATGGCGAGCTGGCACTGAGTCGCTCCCTGGCGGGAGTCCGTGGTTCGGGTAAGGAGATGCTGTTTGTCAGCGTATCCTTCGCTGTCCTGTTCGTGGTCAGCTTGTTGCTGATTCGCGCGGGCATTTTCGACAATGTGTTCGGTATCCTGTTCATCTACGGCTTGTGGGCGGTACTGGGATATGTGTACGCGGCGCTGGGTACGACCCTGTCGCGTAAAGCGCTACGGGCAGTGTGCATTGGCGGTACCCTTCTGGGTGTCATCTTCACGATTTTCGACGTGTGGGGCCTTGTGCTTGCTGTACAGTATGTTCCAGAGCTGATCGGCATCCTGGTGTTCAAGCTGTTCGTCTATGCTGCCCTGACCCTGCTGTTCTGGCGGGTGACGGTACATGTCACTCAGGTGACGGAACGTATCGACGACTAGTCGAGGCTGAAGGAGACATTTGCGCGGTATTCATTTCTGTCTCCTTCACCCTATGGTATCAACTTGTTAGTTGATGATATGGGGTGAAGTAATGTTGCAATTCGTGGTGTTTTTGCGTCAGATTTGCTCTATGCGTCCCGCCTGGCGTATGCTAAAAGGCATATGGACATTATTTATCTGATTGCAGCAATTATCATTGGTAGTGCGATTTCCCTGCTGGGCGGTGCGCTGATTTTTACGACCAAAAAACGCCGCGCTCGTGCAGTATTGTTTGCGATGCCGTTTGGTGCGGGAGCGCTGTTAGCTGCGGCATTTATTGATCTCCTTCCCGAGGCGTTTGAGCTGGGTGATGCACGCCACTTGCTATTATGGACGCTGGCCGGGTTTATGTTCTTTTTCCTACTAGAGCGCAGTGCGAGTTGGTTTCATCATCATCACGAACACGAAGAGACGTCGACGAAGAACGTCAGCCAACGCCGACTAATTGTCCTTGGCGACCTGATGCATAACGCGATTGACGGCGTGGCGATTGGCGCGGCATTTTTGGTGAGTCCTGCAACGGGGATTATTACGACAATTGCAGTGAGTGCGCACGAGATCCCTAAAGAGCTGGGGACCTTTGCCCTACTCCTTTCGCGTGGCTGGCGCGACCGTATAGTGCTGCTGGCAAACGCAGCGACGGCGGTAGCGACGCTAGTGATGGCGCTGTTGGTATTCTTGCTTGGGTCGGATCAGCAGCTGCCGGTGGGACCACTCTTGGCGATAACCGCAGGATTCTTTATCTATGTGGCAGCCAGCGATATTATCCCGGATATTCACGAACAACCGCGACATGTCGGCACGTTACAGGCGGCGACACTCCTATTGGGTGTAGTGATGGTCGGTGCAGTGATTACGCTGTTGGGTGTGTAACCTGGCAATTGGCGCAGAGGCCGGTCAGCTCAACGAGGTGTCGCTTTAGTGAAAATTGGTGACGTGTAGCAATCAGCTCGAGGACATCCTCGAGCGTTTCGTTTTCAATGCCTTCGACATGACCACAGTTTTCGCAGATTAAGTGATGATGATGCGGCTTGAACGGCTCAGATAGTTCGGTGAACGGTGTCCAGCCGCGAATGGTTGTTTCGGTGATACCGAGGTCAGTGAACAGTTCGAGTGTGCGGTAGACGCTTGCCCTATCAACAGTGGGTGTTAAGCGAACGATGTCACCATTTTTAAGCGGTTGTTCGGCGGAGTGGAGTGTCGAAAATACTGCAATGCGTGCCGAAGTAACGCTGACGTTATGGGATTTGAGGATGGCGCGGAGTTGGTCGAGAATGCTTGTCATAGAGCTAGCATATCATTTTTTGCGACATATTTGCAATAAATATGCGATACTGTTGCAATTATGAACGATGGCTGGTAACTTCGAACTGCCCGTTAATAAAGCGGTCGATGCAATTAGCGATGATGGGCTGCACATCCTCGAGTACCCGTTGTTCATCTGCGGTAAACTTACCAAGTACATAGGCGGCGGCGTCTCTTTGGGTGGCTGCCTCTGTCCAGATACCGACGCGAATGCGCTTATACAGTGGTCCGATATGCTGATTAAACGATTTGATACCGTTATTGCCTGCATCGCTCCCCTGTTCTCTGGTGCGAATGGTGCCAAGTGGCAATGCCAGGTCGTCGTGAATTACTAATACGTCAGCGGGAGTGACTTTATAAAAGTCGATCAATGCGCGTGCTGATACGCCGGTTTCGTTATAAAACGTCATCGGTTTGACGAGCAGGATCTTTTCGTTATTGACGGTATATTCAGCAATATCAGCATTGAATTTTGGCTTGCTAGCAAAGGTAACACCGCGAGCTGCCGCGTAGTGATCAAGCAGCCAAAACCCGACATTGTGACGAGTTTTGGCGTATTCGGCGCCGGGGTTGCCTTGTGCAAAGATGAGTTTCATGACTATATCGTATTATAGTATATATATGGCAAAACAAAATAATTACCCCGTATCGAACCCGGATGAGACGCGAGTTGAGTCGAAAAAAGAGCGCCAGGCACGTGAGCGACGTGAGAAGAAGTTTCGTCAGGCAGCGTTTCGCCTTACCGATGAGCAGCGGCAGATCAGTCAAGAAAACCCACGGCGGCACGCCGAATTTGACGATAAGCGTCGTGCGGGCGGTCGTCAGGCGCAGCGTCGACGAGCGATCCGCGACTCGCGTGAGGACAAATAAAAAACCGCTACACAGCGGTATGGGGTGAATAACGCCCAGAGGGAGCGGGATTGCTCTCCTCTGGACGTATCACACTAGCGGGGGTTGGTTGGTTCTTGTCTTGCTTGTTCCTTTCGAAGTTGAGCGACCATGAGTTTCAGCTCGGCGTGACGGACATCGCCGAGAGCCTTGCGGTACTCTTTGTCATCGTCGCAGTATGCCAAGACAATCAGTGCCTTCGTAAGCGAACGAGATTCCATGGCGCCAGCCGCCATAAAGCGGATGCCGAGTGCTTTCGGGTTCGTTTCTTTGGTGTCGAACATATCGAGCTCAGGGAGCTTGCAGTAACGAGCGACAAGATCGTTCCAGTCGGAGCATTGTAACTTGTGTCCGGTATTTCGGATGTAGGTACTTCCATTTACCAGATCGTCAAGTTGATCAAATGCTCGTTTGTTACCATCGGCAGCACGTGCCGCCGCAAGTAGATGACTCGCCTTGATTTCAGTGAGCTGTTTGAGTTCTTCGGCAACAAACGCCTTGCTGTCATTGCTCAACTGTTCTGCGTGAAAGCGATTGAGGTTTGTAAATGCAACGTATCGTTCTTCTCCTGTTGCGGACTTCGCTTTTGCAAGGAGATCACGAGCATGGATACGGTTGCGTGCTGCGTCGATCTTTCGATATGCCTCAGACTCTTCGGTACTGTACTTGTAGCCGATAAGACTCGATGATGGTCTGATCTTAACAAGCTCGTCGTCGGACGGTGCGGTGTTTACTGCGTTAAGAAAAACCCTTAGGTCATGCTTTCTTTGCCTGGTTTTTCGCAGCCGAGATACGCCAAAGGCCGCTGCAGCTACTACGCCTATAGCCACCACCACTAGTGTGATATAAATGATCATTGTTCTACTTTCTGATAGACGGAACAATACAGGTGATATTATACACTATTTTTTGCAAATAACAATAACCCCAAAGATAGGGCTATTCGTTGTCGGCTTGTTCTGCTTCTTTGGCCTGTTTATAGGCTTTAGTGACTGGAGCGAGGCCTTTGGTTGCACGTTCTTTGTTGCTTTTGACCTGTTTTTCGTCGATAAAGCTGAATTTGATCGGCGTGCCAGCGTAGTTGTAGGTTTCGCGAATCAGGCGTTCAAGGTAACGTTTGTACGACCAGTGGACGAATTTGAGATTGCTGCCGTGGATAACGAACCATGGCGGGGTGGTGTCGGTTTGGACGATATAGCGCAGCTTTGGATGGGTGTTTTTGAGCCCAGCTGGTGGGTGTTTTTGGACAGCGCGTTGCAAGAGGTCGTTTAGTACGCGGGTTTTGGTGGTTTGCTTGCGGCGAGCGTCGATATCGAGGGCCAGGTCGAATAGTTTTGTGACGTTTTTGCCAGTGACTGACGAGGTAAAGACCAACGGTGCCCACGGGGTGAAGTTGAAAGTATAGGCGATTTTTGGCGCAAGTGCGTCGCGAGTATAGGCATCTTTTCCTTCGACGCTATCCCATTTGCTGACGACGATACCCATACCCTTGCCTGCGTCGTTGATGATGCCAGCGAGACGTTGGTCAAGCTGGGTGTTAAGCTCGTTAACGTCCATCAAAAGGAAACAGATGTCGGCTTCTTCGATGGCTTGGAGGGTGCGTAAGACACTAAATTTCTCGATACCGACTTCTTGTTTGCCGGGTTTTCGCATACCAGCAGTATCAAGTAGCTCGATGTCGCGACCACCATAGCGAAGAGCCACGCGGTTGACGTCGCGGGTGGTACCAGCAATATTGGCGACAATTGCCTGCTGTTTGCCAGCGAGTGTATTAAATAGGTATGATTTGCCGACATTTGGGCGGCCGATGAGAGCGATGCGCAGAACCTCGTCAGGGGTTTCTTCGCTTTTGGCAGGAATATGGGCGACGATTTCGTCCATAACATCAGTAATGCCGCTTTTATGCTCGGCGCTGGTACGGATAATGGTTTTGATGCCCAGGCGTTTGAATTCGTCGTTATGAAGCGCCCCTTTGAGGTCGGCTTTGTTAGTAACGAGGATGACTGGTTTTTTCGAGCGAAGAGCCTTTTTGGCCAAGTTGCGATCCATATCACTAGGGTATTGAGTGCTATCGACGACCACCAGAATAACGTCGGCAGTGTCGGCAGCTTCTTGGATCTGTTCTTGGATTGTGGCTTCAAATTCATCTTCGGCCATTTTGAGCCCTGCGGTGTCAACCAGCCAAAATTGGTGATAGTTGTGCTCTACTCTTCCGAGAACATTGTCTCGGGTGGTGCCTGCTTCACGGGCAACGATAGCTTGCTGCGCGCGAACCATACGGTTAAATAGCGAACTCTTGCCGACGTTCGCCTGACCGATGATTGCTACAGTAGGAAGTTTTGATGCCATATCCCTTCATTATAACAGATGTCGCAGCTATTGACAATATATAAAAAAATTGCATTATTCCTATGAAAAACGAGTATGGCTGGCGAAAAAACGCTAACACATACTCGTTTGTACAGAATTCCTCCTTAGGAAGGGTCGATGGAGAGAGCTAAGCCCGACAGCTGACTGACGTCGTAGCGGTCGGATTGCCACGATGACACCATGATTGTGAGTTGATTCATGGTCGAGTATGGATGGATGAACCCTCCATACAGATTGACTAGATCCTGGTCAGTGATTTGGATCTTTTCGCTACTCCATGGGCCGGTGGGACTGGCTGCCCAGCGAGTCACAATGGCATGCTTGGCGATATTCAGATAGGCCATAGCCCACGTGCCATCACGCAGCTTGCGCAGTGACGGTTCGCCAAAACGACCATGGAAGATCCCCGAGCAATCAGAGATGGCCCATGTGTCGCCTGTCCAGCAGCGGTATGCTGCCGGATCAAGGATGCTTTGCCATGGAACACGCATCAGGTTCATCGGTCCGCGGACACGACCTGAACGAACGCTGATCATGTAGACATACTCGTCGTCGAGTTGCATCGACATCATCTGCGAGATGTTGTCCCCTGTTGGATTGTCCCAGCGAAGATTTGTTCGCTGAAAACTATTCCCGCCATCGGTGCTGACGGCCAACTGTGAATAGTTGGTGCGCCATGTTCCGGGGAGCCATTTGGCGATACTCATGATTGACATCACCTGACGTCCATCAGGCAATGTCACGACATCGTTAGGGATAGCACTTACTTCTCCACCTCGATGGTGACCGTTGGGAAGTACTTCTGGTGCCATGCCATTACCGGCAACGCCTGCGGCGTTATCAAATACCACCAGTGAAGTGGCTGGGTCACTTGCTGAACGCAAGATGACTGGTGATCGCCAGCCGCCAGCCCGTATGGTGTGTCCGGGCGTAGCGGTGTCGAATGTATCACCAAATACATAACCAACGCTACTGTTGTTGAGCAGATACGGGATGCCGAGGTCGGTACCACAGACTGCCCAGCGCCGGCAGGAGGGAGTATCTGCACCAGTCACTCGTTGGAGTGTCGGGTATACTTCTTCATTTTCCGGTGCGTGCGAGGGCGCAACTGGTATAGCTGGTTGCGTGGTTGGATATTCTCCGTTTCCTGTTGCCGTTGCCGTATAGTACGACAGCGACAAGGCGCAAAGTAATGCGAAAAAGAATCGTTTCATTGTAGCCACCTTCTTCCATCTTGTCTCTGTACGACTACCGGTCGGTAGTTCTGTATATCATAACATAAATATTATTATTTTACAATATCTATATAATGACTATAGCTTTTCTGCTACTTGCCATTCGCCCGGTGCAAGATCACCAAGCGCGTACGGGCCAAAATGGGTGCGATGGAGGGCGGTCACGGTATAGCCAAGCGCGGCAAACGTACGGCGAATTTGTCGGTTACGGCCTTCGCTCATGGTGATGCGCCACATATCGCGGCGGTCATCGATAACCTTTTCGAGTTCAAATTTGCTGACACCGTCTTCGAGTCCGATACCGTGATCACTAATCATCTGCTGGTGGAGCGGCTCGAGGTCGCGGTCGAGATGGACGCCGTAAACTTTGACTTTGTAGAATTGCGGATGAGTCATCTGGAAGGCAAAATCACCGTCGTTTGACAGGAGGAGTAGCCCACTACTATCTTTATCAAGTCGTCCAACCGGCTTTAGTGCATGATACTGGCCGGGAATAATGGCGTAGATGGTAGGATTGTCGCCTTGTTGCTTGCGTGAACAGACGTAGCCAACTGGCTTATTAAAGACGAGGTATTCCTTTTTTGTTTCCCCTTGGACGACTTCCCCTTTGACGGTGATGGTGTCTCCTTTGGTGACGTGCGTACCGAGGATGGCCGGCTGATCGTTAACGACGACATCGTTACGTTCGATATATTCGTCAGCCTCACGACGTGAAATACCCAGCTGCAAAGCAAGGTATTTATTAAGACGTGTTGATGGATGCTGTTCGTGGTCGCTGCTCATGGCCGCCGATACCTGACTACTTATACGGTTGGCGTATACGATGTTGGCTTAGATTCGTCATCTGCTGGCGTTTCTGATGTACCAAGTGGTGTTTCTTCGTAGTTAGATTCAGTTGCTGCAACAGGCTGCTCTGGCATGCTAAACGGTGATGTTACAGCTGCTGGTTCACTTGTTTCAGGGGCTTGAGTGGCTACTGGTTCGGCCGGTGTCTCCTCAACAGCAGGTGCTGGTTCGTCGACTTGTGTTGCGACGATAGGATCGGTTGGGGCTCGTAGTTCTTGTTCGATTTGGCTGGCAACACTTGAGCTAACGGTTGGTTCAGCTGATTCAAGCGGATTGACAATACGTTCACCAAGTGTAGCTGGGCGTGGCGACGAGAACGGCGCAGTTGGCTCAGGAAGACCGGTATCTTGGGCAGTATCTGCTGGCGCGGCAGCTGGTTGAGCCGCAGCATCTGCTGACGCGGCAGCAGACATCGTGTTTGCGTCATCAAGAACTTCGTGAACAGTACGAACCACGTCTTCGATGCCAACTTGCGATTTGACCAGATAGCGATCAGCGCCGAGCTGTTCACCGCGAGCACGTTGGTCGTCGCTTGACAGTGCGGTCATCATAATTACCTTGATGTCGCGGGTTTCGGTGGTGCTACGTAGAATATCGAGCATGTCAAAGCCGCTAATTTTTGGCATCATTACATCACTGACGATAAGGCTTGGGCGTTCTTTGATTGCCATGGCAAGTGCCTCTTCGCCATCACCAGCTGATACGATATCGTATCCTTCGGCAAGCAAGCGTACTCCATAAATTTCTCTTAGGCTTTTGTCGTCTTCTACAAGTAGTATCTTTGTCATATTATCCTCATTTTACTAAATAGTGTGTCATTATGCTATAGCTCTTGTGCTTTTATTGGGATTGGCCGGGTGGTTGCTGCGGCACGGTAGCTGCCGCAGCGGATGGTATGGGCTGTGGTGCAGCTGCTGTAGGCGTGGTGACAGCTATTCTGGCTGGCGCCGTAACGGGGGCAGCCGGCGTTGGTTCTTGAGGCTGCTGCTGTTCCCCGAGCGGCGCAATGACTAAGCGCTTGGGGCCGTCGGATGACGGACGGGTGGCGATGCGAGTCGATGGTGACTTTTTCTTGTGGAGCATGATAATTTGATTGGCGGGCTCTGGCTGCACTTCAACGTGCTCCTTAGAGCGATCATCGAGGTGGTGTAACAGGACATCATCAGTCAGTGCCGGTGTTTTTTGCTGTGACGGTTGTTTTCCGGCAACATAATCGCGGTCCTCTAGGACAGTTTTTTCTTCGACAGATGCTTCGATAAGATGATTCGCCTCGTCGTGTGAAATGCGAGGAATTTCAACAAAGAACGTGCTGCCGTGTTTGTATTCACTTTCGACCCAGATACGGCCGCCCATAGCATCGACCAGTTTGCGGCACAAATATAGCCCGAGCCCGGTACCGCCAATCTCGCGTGTGTCACTGTTGTCGACGCGGTAGAATTTTTGGAACAAGTGCGGGATATCTTCGGCAGGGATACCGATGCCACTATCAGAGATGCTGACGACGGTATGTGTGCTGTCACCATTGATGTCGACGGCGACTTCTCCAGCGGGGGTGTATTTGACGGCGTTTTCGATGAGATTCGACAAGACCTCGCGTAGGTGGTCGGCGTCGATGTGGGCATAAAAGACAGGGGTAACCGATGGAAGATTTGCGCCTTCGGCACCGTCTGCAGTGAGTGGCTTAAAGAAGATATGGAGGTTCTTTTGGACTGCTTTTGGCTGGATGTCTTCGATAATATCTTTTGTAAAGTGAACGACGTCAATCACTTTAGGGTTATTTGACAACCTTCCATCATCAGCCTTGGTGACATCGAGAAGGTCCTGAAACAGGCGTCCGAGGTGCTGTGCTGATTCGTGTGCCTTGCCGATAAACTCACGTGCTTTATCGTCAATGGTGGCAGTTTGCGGGTTGAGCGCCAAGCCAAGATAGCCCTCGATGGCGGCAACTGGTGTGCGCATTTCGTGGCTGGCAGTACTGACGAATTCGGCTTGTTCGCGCTCTTCGGCGGCTTCTTTGGTGATATCACGGAACACGATGATGGCGCCTGACCCTAGGTGGCCTGTTGGCGAGGCGACGATCGAGATTGGGATGCGTTTGCCAGAGTTTGTTTGTAGCTGCAGATCTTTGATGCGCTTTTGCTGATTAGTTGTTAGGACGCTAAATACTGGATCGGTTGTTTTGTCGAGCTCGTGGCCGTCGTTGCCCAGTAGCTGCAGGACAGATTTGTAATCAAGCCCCAGAGCGTCTTGTCTGCCCCACCCGACAATTCGTTGTGCAGCGGGATTTATCAGTTCAATAATACCTTGATTATTGATGGCTACTACCCCGTCAGCAATAGCGTTGATCACTACCTCTGATTTGTTTGATACCTGATTCAATTCGTTTGCGAGGTCGTAGTAGGCTCGTTCTTTTGACTTATCGTTAGTGGCTCGACTGTGCCACAAGATATAGCTAACGATCAGTGGGAGTAACCCCGCCATGATAAGCGATTGAACATTGTTGCTGGTCAGTACCCCAATACCCAGGAGGTATAACAGGTAGACAACAAGTGCGCTAGCAAGTGTCACGATCGCGACGTTACCAAACAGCCCGGCAAATATCGCGGTCATCATCCACAGTACGATAAACGGTGAGCTAGCTCCGCCAGTGTTGACAACCAACATGCCAGTGGTTGCCGCCAGCAAAATGAATGCAGCGAAAGCAGATACTGATCGGAAGTTCTTTGGCGCCCACAGGTACGAGACAAGTGATACAGCAGTCGTGAGTGCCGCAAGGCTGACGACCAGACTGCCGCCGAGGATAGATTGTGATACGCGGTGACTATCGCCCATCAGTGACCATGCGAAGAGAACAATAATACTAATCGACACTAAAAGAGTCGCCTCGCATATGCGACGATGCCAAAATGGAGTGAGAGTCAGTGGTTTGATGCCGTCTATCCCCTATTTATTTACCTGACAAGCTTACGGTTATTATGACGCAGACGGGTCGATTTCACAAGAGGAAAT
>JASLCP010000003.1 GCA_030151825.1 Candidatus Saccharimonadales bacterium | reverse complement strand
ACAAATTCCGCCACCAACTTTGCCGGAATCGTAATCGAACCCGGCTTGGCAATTTTGGCACCGATATATTGGGTTGATGCAATTTCAAGATTGGTTGCAGCGACGAGTAGTCGCTTGCCATCAGTCCTAAGTAAGATGTTGCTGAGAATAGGTAATTGAGTTTTGGTACTCGCAACACGAGATGCCGCAGCAAGTGCGCGCGATAGGTTTTCTTGGGTGACGGACAATTCCATTATTAGTACCTTTCTTTAATTTTCTCTTCGTAGTGTTAATAGTAGGGGGTGTGGATTGTGGGTATAACTTGCGCCTAACAGAGGGAAATAACGGATTTTGGTTGTGGAGTATTGTGGGATAAAAACGGGGATAATTGTGCGGAAAACTACCGGTTTTACCCACATAGTGATAGTCGAATCGGCGTATCCGCACATAGCTGTGGATAGATGCTGACAGGTTTTTCTGTGTTGTTTCCAGAGGTTTTGCACATATTTTCCACAGGCAGTTGGCAGGCTACGCATAGAGTTTCTCCCGTATTTCAGCAACCTGTTCGCGGATAGTGAAGTCAAGTTTGATAGCTTTTTCGATTTTTTCAATCGAGTGAATCGCCGTAGTGTGATCTTTGCGGCCCAGTTCGCCGGCAATCTTTGGAAAGCTGAGATGGAGCTCGCTCCGCAAGAGGTACATAGCGATCTGCCGTGGTGTGACAATATGTTTGTCGCGGCGCTGGCTACACATCTCAGGAGTAGTCAGCTGAAAATGTTTGGCTGTTTTGTCGATGATTTGCTTTGGCGTGATGTGTTGCGGACGAGAATGTCGAACATTTCCGATCAGTCCCTCGGCAGTGGTGATATCCGGCGCTATACCGCGCATCTCGGCATAAGCGAGCAATTGATTGAGCGCCCCTTCGAGTTCTCGGATATTCGTTTTAATGTTACTTGCCAGGTATTCGGCAGTTTCGCGCCCTAGTTCGACGCCTGATAATGAGGCTTTTGTCTCGAGAATGGCACAGCGTGTCTCAAAGTCAGGCATCTGCACGTCGATTGCCATGCCCATTTCAAAGCGACTACGGAGACGCTCAGTCAGGGTGGGGATGCTTTTTGGCGGTTTATCGCTACTGATAATAATTTGCTTGTTGTTTTGGTGCAGGGCATTAAAGGTATGAAAGAATTCTTCCTGGGTTTTCTCTTTGCCGGCAATAAACTGCATATCATCAATAATCAGTACATCGACATTGCGGTACTTGTCTGAAAACCCTTTCTTCTTGAAACGAATACTATCGAGAAATTCTTTGACAAATGTTTCGGAGCTAACATAGAGGATACGCTGGTCTGGTTGCTGTTTGATAATTTCGTTACCGACCGCTTGCATCAGGTGAGTTTTACCCAGTCCGACACCACCATACAAATAAAGCGGGTTATATTTAACGCCTGGATATTGTGCGACCGCCTGGCAAGCGGTGTAGGCGAGGTCGTTACTGGACCCAACGATGAACGATTCAAAAGTGTAGCGTGGATTGAGACCGGTTGTCGAGGTTGGGGTCGAGGCGGCTCGTGGTGATTTTGTGATCAACTCTTCGACCATTGACCGGTTGCTCGTGGCGGTGGTTTCACGGCTGATAACCTTCTTTTTACTGTTCGACTTTACGATGTAGGTGATTTTAGCCGGTGTAACGTCGTTTTTTTTGAGAATGTCAATGATTTGATCATTGAACTTAACCTCAAACTGGCGAATTGCAAAGACGTTAGGGACAGCAATTACCGCTTCGGTGTCAGACAGGCTGACAAGTTCGGTGCTTTTGAACCACGTCACAAAGTTGACGCGCGAAACCGACAGTTCAATTTCACCCAAGACACTTTGCCACAATGTGTTCTGCACAATTCTTCCCCTCGATACGTTCGTTTACTCTTCAACCCTCGGTTGCGTTACTTCTACTATATATGGCTCAAAAGTTTTCCACAAGTTCTTATCGAGAGTTTTCAAAATAGGCAAACTAGAGAGCCGATTTATCCACAACGCGCTATCCTATCTGTAAAACTGTGGATAACATGGTCAAAAAAGTGGATAACTAAAGATGACTATGCCACCACAATGCACACGCCGCAAGCATGACAGCGATACGGAATAGGGGTAATTACTTGAAAAATAAACCACAATATAGTAGAATTAAACAGATATGCCAAAGCGAACACACCAACCACATACTCGTCACCGCGCTCGCACTCACGGTTTTCGTGCACGTGTTGCTACGAAAGCAGGTCGCGCTGTGATCAAGCGTCGTCGTATTAAAGGGCGCGCAAAACTGACCGTCTAATCTGGATCAGCGTATCAATTGATACAATCCGCCCGTGCCAAACGGGCGGATTTTTTGTATACTGGTAAATAATCTATGCTTTCATTCAATCATCGCTTTCATGGGCATAATAGCCTTCGGTACGTGTACAAACACGGTGATGCCCATCGTTCGCGTCTGGTAACACTCAAATACTCTCGTAATCCACGCCGTGGCCATAGTCGTGTCGCAGTGGTGATTAGCAAAAAGGTCCTCAAGAGCGCTGTTGGTCGTAATCGTGTGCGCCGCCGTATCTACGAAATTATTCGTCATCGACTGGCTGGTGTTGCTTCGCCAACCGACATCGTACTATTAGTGTTTTCAAGTGAGGTTGCCACGATGCCGCACACCGAACTTGAATCAACAATTGACCAGCTATTGGCCGAAGTTGACACCTATCAAAAACCTTAGCGAAGTGGTATACTTAGGCCAGATTAGACGTAATTAATACTTTTGGAGTTTACTTCGTAGCGTGAATATTTTTGACATCCTTATCGTTCAACCGATTTTTAACCTGCTTGTGGGGCTCTATAGCATTATCCCGGGCGGTGATTTTGGTATCGCGGTTATTATCTTTACTATCTTTATTCGATTTGCGATGTATCCGCTGGTCAAAAAACAGCTACATCAAGTAAAAAAGATGCGCAAGTTGCAGCCTGAACTCGAGCGCATCAAAAAGCAGACCAAAGGCAACAAGCAGCAGCAGGGCGTGTTAATGATGGAGCTATACAAAAAGCACGACGTCAGCCCTTTCCGTACCATCGGTATCTTGATTATCCAGTTGCCAATCTTTATCGCGCTCTATCACGTTATTCAAATTTTGACATTACACCGTGATCAGATTGATAAATACACATATGATTTTTTGCACGGTATTCCAGCTGTCGAACAGCTACTTAAGCATCCTGACCAACTCAACGAAAAACTCTTTGGTTTGTTTGATCTGACGAAGCACGCGATTAACGGAAATGAAGTTGATTTGTTCCTGATTATCTTGGCGCTTGTGGCGGCTGCGACACAGTTTATTATGTCGCGGCAAACTATGCCGCACACTGGTCCAAAGCGTAGCTTAAAAGAAGTCTTGAGTGATGCCTCTGCCGGTAAAGAGGCTGATCAATCAGAGATTAATAATATCATCATGAGCAAGATGGTTTACGTCCTGCCATTCTTTATGTTGTTTGTCATGATGAACCTACCTGGCGCCATTGCTCTATACTATGCGGTATCTAATATCGTAGCGACAATCCAGCAACACTATATCTTGAAACAAGACGAAGAGGAGCTTGAAGAGATTGCGAACGAGACAAATGCAGCAAAAAAGGGGCCGGGCAAAAAGGCGACCGCCAAAGCGCGCGCCAAGCAAGCAACTGAGGCCTCAACCGTGACACGGATTGTTGCTAAATCCTCTAAAGGGTCTAAATCAAAGAAATAGGAGATCGCCATGAACCAGGAAGAGTCAATCAAATTTGCCGAAAAATACCTCGCCGACCTCCTGTCATTCTTTGAGTTAAACCTCGAAATCAAAACAGAGTTTAATGATGATGTTATTGAACTATCTGTTCCATCGAGCAGTGATAACAGTTTATTGATTGGGCGTAATGCCGAGACGCTGCGTAGTCTCCAGTACCTGCTATCGACGACGCTACGTAACCGTGATGCGGCGATTACACGAGTAAATGTTGATGTGGCTGATTACAAAAAGCAACGTGCCGAAAAGGTGGCCGAACAAGCGCGCGGATGGATAAAAGAAGTCCTTGAAACGGGTGATTCACACGTCGCCCAGCTGAATGCTGCCGATCGTCGTATTGTGCATCATGTCGCGAGTGAGTATCCAGAAATTAAAACATTTTCAGAAGGCGAAGGTCGCGATCGCCGAATTATTATCGCGCAGCAAAGCTCGTAATTATTTTTCCCCAAGCGCGTCATTATAGACCGCGAGGGTTTGTTCGGCCATGCGCTGCCACGAAAACTCCTCAGCGCGTAGGCTGCCTTTTTTGATAAGCTCTTTGCGAAGAGTATCATCCGATAATACTGTGTCGATTTTTTGCGCCATATCATGGTGATCGGCAGGATTAAAGTAAACGGCGGCATCACCGTATATTTCAGGCAGACACGTCGCACTGCTGCTGGCGACAGGTGCGCCATGTTTCATTGCCTCAAGACCCGGTAGCCCAAAGCCTTCCATGAAACTGGGGAAAACATACAGCCAGCAGTGGTTATAGCACCATGCGAGCTGCTCGTCGCTCGCAAAGCCAAAGAATATGATATTGCGGTAGCCTTCGCGGAGCGTCCACTGTTCAAGGTCGTGGCTGGTTTGATCACGCTTGCCGACAATGACGAGATGTAGGTCGGGGTATTTATGCAGTAATAATTGATGAGCTTCGATGGCGCCCCGTTGGTTTTTGTACGTTTCGGCGCGGCCGACGAGCAATAGGAATTTTTTATCAACCAGTGATTCGATAATCTCTTCGTGATCGCTGACCAAATCAGCTGATTCATATGTGATGACAATTTTTTCTTCGGGTACCGGCTGAAAGCGTAATAAGTCGTCTTTGGTGTACTGAGATGGGGTGATGATACGTGCCGAGCGCTTAGTGACACTACGCAGAAGTGACGAGAAAATCACTTGCTTGAACTTGAGGACGGGCAGTGACATACCCTCGTTTTCGTCAATCTTAAGGAGGCTTAAATCATGGATAGTCGTGACTGCCGTGCCGCGATAAAGGAGTGGTTGTTGCGGCATGCAAAAATGCACCAAATCGGCACCGAGCTTTCGTAAAAAGAAGTAAAAACCAAGCTGTTCACTAAAGGTGTATTGATGATAATCCGCGACAACAACAGTAAACTTCGGATTTGTTGGTTGCCAATATTCTTTGTCTTTGGTGCGGACCAGTACACTAAAGGTATGCGGACTGTCGATGTCCTGCAAGTAGGTCAGGAGGCGTTCAATGTAGCGGCCGGTCGATGAATTGATAATGCGGGCATCGATGGCGATATGCATTATTTTGTCGCTTTCGCGTGGTGATATTCTTCGACAAAGTAGAGTGGGCGGCGTTTGGTTTCGTTAAAAATCCGTCCAATATACTCGCCAATAATCCCCAGGGACAATAACTGCACGCCGCCAAGGAACAAGATAACTGCCATCATTGACGGATAGCCAGCCGCATCGATACCAAATAGTAACGTGCGAATCACAATGACGATAATATACACAAATGCCAAAAACGAAATCATCATACCAAGGATCGTCGAAAACCGCAGAGGCGCCGTCGTAAATGATACGATGCCGTCGATCGCCAAGTTGATGAGCTTAAGATAATTCCACTTGGTTTCGCCAGCCGCTCGCGGGTCACGAATATATTCGATTTCCTTTTTCTTGTAGCCAATCCAGCTAAAAAAGCCTTTGGTATAGCGTTCGGTTTCACGGAATTGTTTGAGCGCTTCGACACAGCGACGGTCAAGCAAGCGAAAGTCACCAGTGTCGCGCTGAATCGGAATGTGCGTTGATTTTTGCAATATCTGGTAAAAATATTTCGAGGTGACTTTTTTGAGCCAACTTTCACCCAAACGTTCTGACCGTTTAGCGTAGACATCGTCGTAGCCTTCTTCCCATAGCTCAATCATCTGCGGAATCAGCTCTGGTGGATCCTGTAAATCGGCATCGATAATCACCAGCGCGTCAGTATTAGCATGATCAATGCCAGCGCACATAGCGATCTCCTTGCCAAAATTACGTGACAAGTTGATATAGGCGATACGTTTATCTGATTCGGCGCGCTGCTTGATGATCGACAGGGTATCATCGCGACTACCATCATTGACAAACAAAAATTCGAATTGATAATCGGTCACGCTGGTTGCAAGCGCATCGAGACGCTTGAATAGTTGGGGGAGTACAGCCGCTTCATTATACGCCGGAATCAGCACGGTGATGGTTTTCATGGTTTAATTATACCATTTTTAAGCAGTAATTTTATTAACAAGCGCCGTAATGCTCGTTGCGGTGTGGATGCCTTTATCTGTCAAATAGGCCGTCTTTTCGCTAGCAGATTCGGCACTACTGCCAAGGATAGCGCCGGCATGGCCCAATTGTACACCAGCTGGTGCGTGATGGCCGGTGATATAGGCATAGACTGGTTTGGTGACATGTGCGGCGATATAGTCAGCCGCCTCGATTTCGCTTGTACCACCAATTTCACCAATCATAATAATACGGTCGACATCAGGGTCGTCTTGAAAGAGCTGCAAACAATCGATAAACGACGTGCCAGCAACGCGGTCACCGCCAATCCCGATGATGTATTTTTGGCCGATACCTTTTCGGGTCAAACCATCCATCGCCTCGTAGGTGAGGGTACCGCTGCGGCTGACAATCGCGGCGGTACCGGGTGCGGCAAGGTGAGCGGGAATAATACCAAGTTTGTTGCCACCGGGCAGTAATATACCGGGACAGTTCGGACCAATCAACGTACTTCTCCCCTTTTCTAAATGTTGTGATATTTGCAACATATCATG